>CAYQDT010000341.1:0-5184 GCA_964416225.1 uncultured bacterium | reverse complement strand
TCGTCCACGATAAGCAGAGCGGCCGGCTCTTCACCACGGATGCCCGCCAGGACTGCTCGTCCGTGGTGGACACCGCGCGGATGGAGACCATCGCGCAGATTCCCGTCGGCCTCTACCCGGCCGGCGCGGGCCTGTACCCGCAGCGCCGGAAGGTGTATGTGGGCAACACGGCGGCCAGTACGGTGAGCGTCATCGACGCGGACCGCCTCGAGGTGATCGCCACGGTGCCGGCCAAGCTCGCCGCGGGAAGCATCGAATCGGACCCGCTGCGGGATCGCGTCTACTGCGTCAACTTCGGCGATGCGTCCATCACGGTCATCGACGGCACCACCAATGAGCCGATCGACGAGATCAAGGTCGACTACGCGCCGTGTAAGATCACGATCGACGCGGAGCGGGGTCGCGCCTACGTGGCGAATTCGCTGGTGAGCACCGTCTCGGTCGTGGACCTGGACAGCCACAAGGTGATCGACACGATCAACGTGGAGCGGGCCCCGGTCGGCATCACCAAGGGGCTGGCCGGCCGGCGCATCTACGCGGCCAATCGCGGGACCGGGAAGGTCAGCGTCATCGACGGCCCCTCCGGACAGGAGTGGGCGCGCGTGGCCGTCGGCAAGGCGCCCGGCGACCTGGCGGTGGATCCCACCACCAACCGGATCTACGTCTCGGACGCGGGCACGAGCACGGTCAGCGTGTTCCAGGACTGCCTGACCGAGAAGCCGGAGCACCTCCCCACGGAAGAGGCCAATCCGCTGCTCGGCAAGCCGCTGCCGGAGTTCCGGCTGCCGGATATGACGGATGGACGGGAGCGAACCTCGGGCGAGTGGCGCGGCAAGAATTACATCTTGAACTTCTTCGCCAGCTGGTGAGGGCCCTGTAATGCGGAGGCTCCGCTACTCGAAGAAGTCCGCAAGCGCGCGAAGGCGTTCGGCCTGGAAATCGTGATGGTCAACGTCTGGGAGCACGTGAACGCCCGGGATGAGGCGCTTCACTTCTGCAAGGTCCACAAGATTGAAGGGCCGGTGCTCCTGGACGCGAAGGGTGAATACGTGGATCAGCTCGGGATCCGCGGCGTGCCGTACAACATCATCGTCAACAAGAAGGGCATCGTCCAGGCGGCGGGCGTCACCACTCCGGACGAGGTCCGAGCCACGCTGACGAAGCTGCTGAATCCCTTCGCCAAGCGCTGAACCCCGCGAGGTGCATTCGGGGTCGCTTCGGGAGAACTGCGCCGCGTGGCAGGTGTTTTCCCGAAGCGACCCCCGCCTTCGATGCTCCCGCACCGCTGCTCCCGGTCGGGCGCCGGCACGGTGGACGGCACCCGCGGAGCCGGAGCCCCTGGCTCTCACTCCCCGATCACCGGCTCTGCGGAGCACCGCTCGTGGTGTCGTCCGTCGTAGCGCGGGTCGGGTTGCCGGCCGCATCCCTGGCCGCATCGCTCCGCGCGGCGCGCTCCATCTCTTTCGCGAGCTCGTCCAGATTCAGCGTGCGGAGCTTCCGCTGAATCGCCGGATCCCGTGCCAGCGCCGCGATCGCGGGATGGTTCAGCAGGTCCGTCCACCGCTGCTCCCGGACCGCTTTCATGATCCCGGTATCATTCCCGAGCGCCTGGACGCGCGGATCATTGATCAGCGCTCGGATCTGCGGCTGCGACCGGAGCCGCGCCATGGCGCGGGGGCTCTCCGAGAGCCGGGAGAGAGTGCCGGCGGCTTCGATCTGCTTCTGCTTGACCGGTGCGACCGCGTCTGCCATCGCGCCGACGGGCGTCTTCCGGAGCTCCTCGCCGAGGCGCTGAAAGATGCTCTGAACGGGTGAAGGAGCGGGTCGGAGCGTCGCGGACTGGTCGGAGCCCGCGCGCGGCCGCTCCGGGGGTGCCGCCGCGGTAACCGCCCGAGCGCGGGGGACCAGTGCGACCGCGATGCTCCCGAGCAACTGAACCGCCAGCAGGAGCACTCCGGCCACCACGAGGCCGTGGAGCCCCCCGACCACGGCGCCCCACCGCCGGTTGGCGGGAGAACGGCTGATCGGCCGTGGATCGAGTGGCGGGGCCGGGTGCGGGCCGGAGTCCGGCGCCGCCGCGGCGGCCGCGGAGTAGTGCGCATCGCGCTGCCTCTCCGCCGCGCGGGCGTCCCAGTGTCGGAGGATGGCTCTCGCCGCCGACGCGAGAACCGCGTACAGGAGCACCGCCGCCAGGGTCGCCAGCACGTATGGCTGGAGCAGGCGCGGCACCGGCCGGAGGAAGGGTTCCGTGTACCCGGAGCAGATGATCAGGCCGGCCGCGGCGTAGCTGACGAGGAGCGCGCCCAGCGTGAAGAGCTGCGCCAGCGCGCCGCTGCGCCAGCCCCGCCACGCGTTGAATAGCACAACCAGCAGGCAGATCAGGAGCAGGAGAGCCAGGTACATCAGCACAACCTCCGCACAGGAACCCCCGCCGCGGAGGGTCGCTGCTGGTTTTCTATCCGGAAGAGTACCGCCGCGCAGGCGAGCGGGAGCGGGGCACGCTCCGCTCCCTTCCCCACGGCCGGAGAGCCGCTACACCTCAAAGTGGGTGATACCCCGCCAAACCGTTCAAGGAAAATGGCAAAGCCCTCGCGGCGGTTTCCGCGGTTCGTGCCGAGGCGCCGGCCGCTCGAGGAGGGCGGCTCGAGCGCACGGCGAAACGGGGTGGTCGGCGGCGGCGCGTGGAGATCGGGCTGATTGAAGGCCGGATATCTCCCATCAGTCGGTGAGGTGCGCATGGAGTTCAGAGCAGTGATCGAGCGGCTGCGCAGTCGGCCGCACATTCCCCTGTTTGTGGTGGAGACCTGGGACGGCGACGTGGACCAGGCCCTGCGCCGCGCGGAGCCCGATGCCTGGTTCGAGGGGGAGCCGGCAGATCGGGAGATGGCGCGGTGCGCCCTCGCCGGGCTCCATCTGTGGAACGACAACTTTACCGAGAGCCATCACCTGTGCCAGGGGATCCAGACCGCGACCGGGAGCTACTGGCACGCGCTCTGCCACCGCCGGGAAGGGCACCAGGGCGAAGGCATCCAGGCGAACCTGGGCAACGCGCGGTATTGGTTCCGGCAGGTCGGCGAGCACCCGGCTTTCGACCCGGTCTATCGCACTGCGCTGACCGTGCTGGATAACGCCGGCCCCGGGTTTCACTGGGCAACGGAAGCCGGAGACTTGCTGCGCGCCCGCCGCCGGTGGGATCCAATGGCAGTGATTGACTGGTTCGCGCAGGCGGACACGGGCGCGCTCGCGCCGCAGGCCCAGGCACTCCTCGATGAGATCCAGTGGCGCGAGATCGACCTGCTCGTGGACTGGTGTGTTCAGCAGGCCCTCGGGCAGTAGGCCGTGCGGGAGGGCGGCAGGTGCCGGCGTCCGCAGCCGCCGCTACTCGGGGGCGGCGCTCGGCTCCGAAAGGTCCACGTCTTCTTCGGTCAGCGCCACCACGTAGACGTCGTCGGCGCCGGCGGCGACCATGTAGAAAATCCGGTAGCAGGGATCGACCCAGAAGCTCCGGCAGCCGGGAAAGCGCTGGTCCCCGGTCATGGCATACATCCGGGGCATCTGCTGGAGATAGCCCAGTCGCTGCTCCACGCCGGCTCGGGCTGCGAAGGGCAGCGCCCCGAGCGATGACCGGGCCTGGTCAGAGTAAATCACCTTCGCCAACGCACACCTCGAAGCGGATCAAAGACCGGGCAACCTGCCGCGCCCGGCCCTGAGTATACCCGCAGTGGGCGCTTAAGTGTGCTGTTTCCTTTGGGCCCGCCGCTACCGGATCAGCGTGAGGCCCGCCACGATCCATCCCGCCTCCGGGTCGACCGGCTCGAGCCGCAGCCAGGCGATCCTCCGCTCCGGATGTGGGTTTTGCCACCGCGTGACCCGCAGTGCGAGCGAGGTATGCCCCGGCGACTCCGCGTGCCACCCGATTGGCGCATCGAGTGCAGGGCCGTCTCCTATCCACGGTGCGGTCGTCTCTCCGGTGGTCATGTCCATGGATGCGCTGGAGCCGTCCGTGTATTGCGCGGTCATCCGGCCGACCACGACTCCGTTGGGTCCCCCGCTCGCGGCGGCGTTCAGCAGCGCGACCTCCCGCGCCGGCGTGTTCAGGGCGACCACCAGCTCCCGTGCCGCCCCGGGCACCGTCACCCCGTCCAGTACCACCATCTTTTCCCGGGGTACCCGGAAGAGCACCCCACCGTAGTTCCGGTCGCCGGAGGGGAGCCCGCCCAGGTCCCAGCCCGCGCCCAGACCAGCCCAATCGTGCCGGGGCACTTTCGCCGCGGGCGCCAGATCAACCAGGGCGCCGGGCCGCCGGCGCGCGCTTTCGGCGCGGTAGGCGCGCGCGAACTCGGTCCCCGCGTCGTAGGGGAGCGCCGCGGGCGGATCGGCGCGTCCCGACCAGGCATATTCCGCTGCCAGGATGAAGGCGGAAAACTGGCGCGCCTCGTGCCGGAGGACGCTCTCGTCTGGTAAGTAGCCGCACCAGGTGGTCTGCAGGAGGCCCGGCGAGGCGGCCCGCAGGAGGGACTGGGAGAAGCGCTGGATGTTGAGTGGCTCGTACCAGGTGCAGCCGACCGTCTCGAGCCCCTGCTGCTGGAACAGAGAGAGGCTCGGATATTCGCGGCTGCCGCTGTAGTGCCAGTCCGCGATGGTCGTTCCCTTCGGGACGCCCGCGCGCCGGGCCGCCGCCTCGGGCACGCTCGGCGCCAGGCCGGCATCCGGCACCTCCGCCGGCGCAAGGAACATATCGCCCCAGATCATGGTGCGGATGCCCCGTGCGCCCAGCCAGTCGTGGAGAGCGTGTGCGTTCTGCAGCACCAGGTCCGTCACGCTCCTGCTGCGGCACCGGGGACACTCGGGGTTTGGAAACCGGCCCTTGAGGGTGACCTCGTCATGCCCCAGATGGAAGGTCCGCGGGTGGAAGACGTCGATTGCCTCCGAAAGGATCTGGCGGATAAACCGGCTGCTCTCCGGGTTGCTGACGCAGTACGCGTAGGGCGTCTGCGGGTCTTCCGCGAGGGCGAGGTTCTGTCCGTTGCGGAACATCCACTCGCCATGGCCGGGGCAATTCACCAGCGGGATCGGCTCGATGTAGGAGGCGCGGCAGAGGGCGACGAGCCCGCTCAGGTCGTGCTTGGAGATGGAGTTGGGCGCGGCGATCTCCGGGTGGGAGCTCCACCGCGCGGCCTCGCA
>CAYQDT010000340.1:0-5185 GCA_964416225.1 uncultured bacterium | reverse complement strand
GACGCCGTGCCGGATTGGCTCCTCATGGAGGTGCTGCTGGACTGGAAGCCGCGCCGCCACACCCAGCGCGAGCTGCAGGACATCCTGGCGCGCAGCCCGTTCAAGCAGACTTCCGCGGAAGTCGCGCCCACGCCGTCCGGTCTGAACCTGTTCCTGCGGGCCACCAAGTAAGGGCCGGTTCGCATCCCAGGATCAAGGGAGTCGCCCCATGCAGCAGCCACCGACCGGCCGTCCGAACCGCCCTCCGGGGGGCGTACCGCCTCCGGGTGGGCGTCCGGGCCCGGGCTACCCGCCGCCCGGCTGGGGACAGCCGGCACCGCCCATGCAGCCGCCGTACGCCGCGTCGGTGCCGCCGGCGCCCGCCGGACCGCCGCCCGCGCTGGGGCCGCGGCCGCTGAAGCGGAAGAACCGGAACGCCCTGCGCTTTCTCGCGGGAAGCTGCGTCTTCTCCGCCTGGATCAGCCTGGTCCTCTCCCTGTTCACCGCCTTCGGCTTGGTGATGACGGGAATGGGCTTCGCTGCAACGAGCGCGGCTCCGGGCTCGACCCTCTCCTCGACGCCGCTCGGCGGGGGATCCAGCCCGCTGGGCAGCGGCGGCGGCGGGGAGGAGAGCGGCATTCCGAAGCTGCCGGGGGCGGATCTCGGCGGCGCGCTCACCGGCGGAATCCTCGCCCGGGTCGTGCCTCCGCTCTGCTACGGCTCCGCCGTGTTCACCCTGTTCACCGGCGTGGTGACGTTTCTGCTGTTTCTCGGCATGGGGCAGGGCTGCTACCTCCTCGTCGACCTCGAAGAGCAGAGCTTCCAGATGAGTGAGGCCCTGGGGATCATCGTGGCGCGCCTCGGGCCCGGGAGGTAGCGGCCGCGCCGGGAAAAGGGAGCGTTCGGCCGGCCCGGGAGTCACACCGCGGCCCAATCCGGTTACGCTGAGCCGGCCGCCCCCGTACTCCGTGGTTTCCGATCCAGAAGCGCGCTCGCGGGGGCGGCCTCCCACTTCCGCCGGCACTCGCGCCGGCTATCCCGGCCATTCTCGCTGTTGGACGGACCAGCCGTGGCCCTCGACCACCAGGGCGGCCGCATAGCCCGGCTCCGCGGTCAGGCAGAAGGCGGACCACCGCTCCCGCTCCGCCGCCGGCTCCGCCACGCCGAGCAGTGCGGGTCCGGCGTCCTGCGGGGCGACGAAGGCGAACTCGCTCAGCGGGATCGAGAGGCCGCCGCCGCGGGCTTTGACGTACGCTTCCTTCAAGGTCCAGAGGCGGAAGAAGTGCGCCGTGCGCTCGGCGGGAGCGGCGCGCTCGAGAGCCGCGCATTCATCCGGGTGGAAAAACCGCCGGGCGATCGCGCCGCCGGCCACGCGCGCGCTCAGCCGCTCCACGTCCACCCCCACCTCGGCGCCCGTCGCCACGGCCAGGAGCGCCTGGTCCTCCGAGTGGGAGAGGTTGAAGCGGAGGTCGATCTCCCCGGCCCCGGCGAGAGACGGCTTTCCCTGCTCGGCGTACCGGAACCGCACGTCGGCGCCGCCGATCCCGAGATAGGCGCCCAGGATCGTTCGCAGGGCGCCGCGGGCCACAGTAAAGCGCCGCCGGTGCTCCGGGAAGCGGAAGCGCTCCGCCCGTCGGCACTCATCCGGTGCGAGGAGGAGTCGCAGCGCCGCCTCCCGCTCCGGACTCGCCGTCAGGGCGATGCTCCAGACGTGCACCGTTCCGCCCGCGGGCGCCGCAGCAGCCGCCGGCGGGGCGGGTGAAAAAGCGGGATCGGTCACGGGGCGCATCACGGGAAGCGCGGGAAACGGGCCGGCGCTACCGGCCGGTCCGCCAGTCGCTGCCGGCGAGAATGCCGCCGTCCACGGCCACGACCTGCCCGGTGATGAAGTCCGCGGCGGGAGAGCAGAGGAAGACGGCGGCGCCCGCCAGCTCTTCGGGCTCGCCGAACCGGCCCGCCGGCGTCCGGTTCAGGACCCACTGATAGCGCGGCGTCTCCTTGATCGGAGCGGTGAGATCGGTGTTGATCCAGCCGGGCGCAATCGCGTTCACCTGGATGTTGAACTCGGCCCATTCCACGGCCAGCATCCGGGTGAGCTGCTGGAGCGCCGCCTTGGACGCGGTGTACGCCGGGACGGTGGGCACGCCGAGGAAGGCGGTCATGGAGCTGATGTTCAGGACCTTTCCCCGCCGCCGCTCGATCATTCCCCGGCCCACCTCCTGGGTCAGGAAGAAGGCCCCTTTCAGGTTGGTATCCAGCACCCGGTCCCAGTCTTCCGGGGTGTAGTCCAGGCTCTCCTTGCGGACGTTCATCCCGGCGTTGTTCACCAGGATCTCGATCGGCCCCAGGTCGCGTGTCACGGCGGCGACGGCCGCGGCATGCTCCTCGGTCCGCGCGATGTCCAGCGGGACGCAGCAGCAGCGCCGGCCGAGCTCCTCGATCTCGCGCGCCACCGCCCGGAGCGTCTCCGGCTCCCGGCCCGCGACGGCGACGTGCGCGCCGGCCCCGGCCAGGCCGAGCGCCATCGCCCGCCCGAGCCCGCGGCTGGCGCCGGTGACCAGGGCTACCTTTCCGTCCAGGCGGAATGCGTCCAGAATCCGGGTGGGGTGCATGAGTCGTTCGTCCGTGGGTGGAGTGGGGGCTTCGGGATCGGTCCGGGCGGCGTGCGCCGCGAGCCGCCGGCGGTTCTCCGGGGGCCTGCTTCGGCCTCAGCGCTGAACCGCCTCGATTAGCTTCTCCAGGGAGTCCCGGCTCTGCTGCACGGCGGCTGCCTGGTCGGCACAGAGGCCTGACAGCCGGTTCTCGCCGCGGCGGCGGTACTCCTCCGAAAGCGTGTGCCAGAGCTGTTCCTCCTCGCCGCGCAGCTCCCGCTCCCGGTCCGAATCCCAATCGCCCAGGCCGGTGTACGCGTACGGGCTGGCCGTCTCCAGGAGGCGGCGCTCGGCCAGGAAGCAAGCCGCCGCTTTCCGCTGCGCCAGGGCCTCCTCCTTCCGCCCGGCCAGCTCCGCTTCCCGCGCGAGGACCACCCGCGCGCGCGGATAGCGCCAGTCCCGGAAGTCGGCGATCGCCCGAACGCGCTGGACCGGCGACTGCTCCACCTGCACGATCTTCCGATAGCTCTCCAACGCCTCCTTGTGGAACCCCAGGCGGTCCTGCACCACCGCGAGGGCATAGAGGAGCTCGACGTCGTCGGGCGCATGCTCCAGGCCGACCCGGTAGGTGTACATGGCGTTCAGCCGGTCGCCCTGCGCCTCGCGCAGGAAGCCGACGGTGAGGTACGACGGCGGGCGCTCCGGCGTCAGGCGAATGACGCGCTGGGAGTGGTCGATCGCGCGCTGGAGCTCCTTGATCCCCGCGAAGCGGGTGGCGCGGGACTGCTGTACGGCCACCTGGTAGTCCCAGGGGAGGAGCTGCTGCGCCAGGCTGAGGGTCCGCAGCGCCGACGCGTAGGTGAGCGGAGTGGTCTCGCCCTGGCCCTGCGCCAGCAGCGCCCGGCCGGCGGCATGCATGGCGGTGAAGAGGAGCCCGAAGAGGCCCACTCCGGCGGCGAGCCACCGGAAGCGCGCGGGAGCCGCGCGCGGGACGGAGGCGCCCCCGCTTTCGCCGCAGCACGCGAGCCCGGACCCGATCAGCACCCAGAGCAGCAGCGCGATGGCCGGCACGAAGAGCAGGGAGTCGAAAAGATTGTGCACGGCGTTGGCGGCCAGCGCCCCCAGCGCCCCGGGCGCCCAGCTCCATGCGGCGGAGCGCGGAGCGCGGACCAGGCCCCAGGCCGCCGTCCCCAGGAGCGCGATCCAGAGCAGCGGGGCGCCGGCGCCCTCCTCGGCGAAGAGCTGGAGGTAGCTGTTGTGCGCGTGCTTGGTGTAGCCGGCTCGCGCGAAGTGGGAGAAGACGGTGTCGAAGCTGCCGGCGCCCCACCCAAGCAGCGGCCGCGCCCGGCCCATCGCCAGCGTGCTTGCCCAGGTATAGCGCCGGAACCGGTTCGAATCCTCCGCGGCGGTGGCGCCCGTCTGCGGGCAGATCTCGGCCGGCAGCGCCGCGACCGCGGGCGGGGTGCCGCTTCCCTCTCGCTGCCGCAGCGGGCCGGAGAGGGCCGCCATGGTCACCACCGCGAGCGCCAGGAGCGTGCCCACGCGGATCCAGGCGGCGCGGTCCCGCGCCTCCCCTGGGGTCCCGAGGGAGCGGAAGAGCGCGGCGGCCAGGAAGAGCGCGGTGCCCGCCGCCAGGGCGAGGATGGCGCCGCGGGATCCCGTGGTGACGAGCGCGCCGGTGAGGACCACGGTCAGCAGTCCGAGGACCAGGTTCCAGGTGCCGGCCTTGAACGCCGCCGGGATGCGGAACGCCTGTCCCAGCGTGAGGAGCAGCGACGGCGCCAGATAACCGGCAAAGAAGTTCGGATTGGTGAAGAAGCCGAAGGCGCGCCAGCTGCTGTTTCCGCCCTTCAGCTCCTTCAGGTACTCCTGGAGCCCCAGCCCCGCGGCAATGAACCCGCCGGCCAGGAGCGCGCCGAAGATCCGCCCGGCACCCCCGCGCCGGACCGTGTCCGCCGTGAGCCAGGCCAGCGCGGCGTAGGAGGCATAGAGAACGGTGGTGATCAGCGTTCCGCCCGGGTTTGCGGAGCGGAAGAACGTGGCGGCGGCCAGCACGGGAAAGAGGAGCGCCAGCCATCCCGTGCGGGGCCGGGAGAGCGGCGGCGCTCCCGGCGCGAGCACCCGCAGCAGGAAGCTGATCCAGATCAGGCAGCCGAGCAGCAGCGCCGGAAGCGGGTCCTGCGTGCCGACCGTGGGGCCGGACGGGAAGAAGGGCGGAATCCCGCCCGCCAGCAGCGGCGCGAGGAAGAGCGCCAGGAGGAACGGCAGCTCGGCCCAGGCCGGGACGGGGGCGGCGGGGAGCGACGGGGCTACTTCTTTGCGTGAAGCCTGCTGGTGACGCCGTTGAGCCGCGCTATCCACTTGATCCCCTCATTTCGCGCCAGCGTTAGTGCCGCGCGTCCTGCCAGTCCGCCCGCCAGTACCGCCCGGCGCACCGGGTCCCGGCCCCAGTGCGTGTGCTCCGTGAAGTAGCGGTACGCACTCTCATGGTGCATCACAATCATCCGTTTGGGCCGCCGGTCGCTGCTGCGGCCGATCTCGTGGATCACCGGCGGCGCCGGCGTGTAGCGGACGTCCCACCCCGCCTTGTGCGCGCGGAACCCCCAGTCCACGTC
>CAYQDT010000339.1:0-5194 GCA_964416225.1 uncultured bacterium | reverse complement strand
ATCGGATTTACGCGTCGCGGCCACGCTGCGGACATACCGGCGTTGCCCGGATCCACAAACATGGCCCGGCAGCACGTCCGGTACGGGGCAAGGGCGTGCCCTGCGGCTGCAGCCCGCTCCCGAGAGTGCCCGCCGCAGCAAGGCCTACCACGCAGCGCAGCGCTGCGGCTACCGTGGTCCGCACCTGCGGCTACCGAGTAGGCGCCGGCCGAACCGATGCCGTTCCGATCGAGTGGGATGATTGATCCCGGGGAAGGGGACCGCCGTTGCGCGCGAGCCGCAACGGGGCCCCGGCGGCTGCGCACGCTCCGTCAGGCGATGATCTCGGTGATCGGCCGGCCATGGTCGATCTCCAGGCGCTTGCGCCCCGGTATCTCCAGCTTGCGGGAATCGAGTCCGAGCTGGTGGAGGATGGTGGCGTGAACGTCCGTGACGTAGTGCCGGTTCTCCACCGCGTGGAAGCCGATCTCATCCGTGGCGCCGTGCGCGACCCCGCCCTTGAGGCCGCCGCCCGCCATCCAGACGCTGAAGCCGAAGATGTGGTGATCCCGCCCGTCGGAGCCCTGGGAACCCGGAGTCCGGCCGAACTCTGTGGCGAAGACCACGATGGTCTCGTCCAGCAGGCCGCGCTGGAACAGGTCCTGCAGCAGCGCCCCGATCGGCTGGTCCACGGCGAGTGCCAGCCGGGAGTGGGCGCTGCGCAGGCCGCTGTGGGAGTCCCAGGCGCCGGCGCCTCCGCCCCCGTGCTGGATCTGGATGAAGCGGACGCCCCGCTCCACGAGTCGACGGGCCGCCAGGAGCTGCGCGCCGAACTCCCGGCAGTGCGGCAGGTTCAGCCCGTACAGCTCCCGGGTCTGCACGGACTCCCGGGAGAAGTCGAGGATTTCCGGGATCGACCGCTGCATCCGGAACGCGAGCTCATAGGAGGCGATGCGGGCGGAGAGCGCGGGGTCGTCCGGATATGCAACGCCGCGAAGCCGGTTCAGATCCCGGATGAGATCCACGCCCGTGGCATGGGCATCGGGAGGGAACGGACGCTCGGGGGCACCGTAATCGAGGGGATTATTCGGATCGATGCGCAGCGGTACGGCATCATGGGCCGGACCCAGGTAGTGCCCGTCCTTTTTGTTCCAGTACTCACGATTGCCGATGGAGATGAACTGGGGCAGGTTCTGGTTCAGCGTCCCGAGACCGTAGTGGACCCAGGCGCCCAGGGTGGGGAAGTCTCCGTCCAGCCGGTTCCGACCACAGTGGAACTCCGTTTGCGCTCCGTGATTGCTGTCGGTGGTCCACATGGAGCGGATCACCGCCAGGCGGTCGGCACTGCGTGCAATGTGCGGAAACCAGTCGCTGATCTCGATTCCGCTCTGCCCGTGCTTCCGGAAGCCGGACTGCAGCGCGAAGAGCGTGTTCCGCTGATTGCCGTTCGCGTCCGGAACCACAACCCGCTCGATAGCGAGCTTCCGGGGGTCCTGCACACTCGCGTACGGCGTCTCGGCGATCGTCTTTCCGGCATATTTCGTGACCATCGGCTTCGGATCGAAGCTCTCGAGGTGGCTCACGCCCCCGTTCATAAAGAGCCAGATGACGCTCTTCGCCTTCGGCCGGAAATGGGGGAGCCCGGTAGGGGGCTCCCCCCCGGGCGCGGCGACGCCCTCTTGCTGGAGCATCGCCGTGAGCGCCAGGCCGGTGAAGCCCATTCCCAGGTCGGTGAGGAACACCCTCCGGGATCGCGCGCGAGAGCGGGGATGGCGGGGGTCTCGTTTCGGGGTGGTCATGGATGCGCTCCGGCCGATCACCGCAGGGTGACGAAGTCGTTGTGGTTGAGCAGGGCCCAGATCAAGCGGGAGTGCTCCGAGCCCGCGGCTCCCTGCGCGCGCCAGGTCTCCAGCGCCCGCTTGCTGGCCGCCACCTCCGCCTCGCCGGCGTCGATGCCCAGCACGACGGCAAAGGCGTGCCGGATGAACGCCGCATCGTCGAGGCGCGGCCCGCCGGCCGGACCCGTGGAGAGCCGCTCCGCGATGGGTGCGGCGGCATCCAGCACGAGGCTGCTGTTCGTCAGCGCCAGGGCCTGCTGCGGGACGATGCTCTGGTCGCGGCGGTAGCACTCCCGCACGCCCGCGCCGTCGAAGGTGGTGAGGAAGAGATTGCGGTCCGTTTCGGAATGGAAGAAGTAGAGGCTGCGCCGCCGAGAGGCCGCCTGCGCGGAGGCGAGGACCGGCGGGCCGCCCCGCGTGATATCCAGCGTGCCGGCGAGCGCGAGGATGGAATCCCGCACCGCTTCCGCCTCGATCCGCACAGGCTCCCGGCGCCAGAAATAAACATTATCCGGGTCGCGGACGAGGTTCGCTCCCGCCCCGCGCTTCGAGGATGACATCCGATAGGCCGCGGAGGTCACGATGAGCCGGTCGAGGTGTTTCATGCTCCACCCCTGCTCCCTGAATTCCGCCGCGAGCCAGTCCAGCAGCTCGGGATTGGTGGGAGGGGTGCCTTTACGGCCGAAGTCGAACACCGTGGGGACGAGCGGCACGCCCATGTGCCGCGCCCACAGGTGATTCACCGCGACGCGAGCCGTGAGCGGGTTCCGGCGGTCGGTGATCCAGCGGGCCAGCGCCGTCCGCCGCCCGGTGCTTTGAGGGAGGAACGGGACGGCCGGATCGTCCTTCCCGGAGAAGAGGAAGCGGGTGGCGCTCCAGCGCGCGCCGGCGAGCGGCGTGAAGCGGTCGTCCGGCCCCACCGGAGCGGCGAGCCGCCGGAGAGCCTGCTCGAGCGCCGCGCGCGCCTCTGCCAGCTCCTTCTCCCGAGCCGCCTTCTGGGCGCCGCCTACCTTCCGGAGCCGCTGCTCGCCCTCCGCGGCGACCAGGCGGGCCCGCGCCGCCCCCAGCTCCCGCTCCGCCCGGACCGCCTCGATACGCCGCTCGCCGGCCGCCTTCAACCGCGCCGGGTCGTTCTTGCCGTCATCCGCCCGGGCCCACTCCGCGCGCATGGCTTCGGCCGCATGCTCCACCCGGGAGAGCTCGGCCCGAGCCGCCTCCAGCGCCAGCTCCGGCAGGCGAGCGTCACCGGGATCACCGCCCGCGGCCCGGGCCTGCTCCACGGCGAGCTGGGCGGCGGCTACCGCCTTCCGGGCGGCGTCCCGGTGCGCCTCGATCACCCAGGGCCGGCGCTCCGGCTGCCACGCATCCACCGGCAGGGAGACCGGCTCGATCTTCAGCCGCTCGAAGGCGAGCACGGCGGGAACCCCGGGGGGGAGCGCCGCGGACTGATCCGGCCGGCTCTCCTGCCCCCGGACGAACAGGTAAGTCGGCGTCTCCGGCTGGCCGTCGAAGGCACGCGGAATCCCGTCTCGCGCGAGGTCCGGCTCTCCGGGGACCACATCGACACGCACGTGGTACGGCTCGAAGAAGGCGCGCATCCGGTAGAAATCTGCCTGGCGGATCGGGTCGTACTTGTGGTCGTGGCACTTGGCGCAGTTCACGGTCAGCCCGAGCAGGCCCTTGCTCACATGCTCCACCGTCTCTTCCAGCCACTGGTTCCGGTTGAAGAGGAAGTAATTGCGCGCCAGAAATCCCGTGGCCCGCAACCGCTGGAGGTCGTTGGGGTACAGCTCATCCGCCGCGAGCATCTCCCGCACCATCTCGTCATAGGGGGTGTCCGCGTTGACGGAGTCGACGAGCCAGTCCCGCCAGTGCCAGAGGTGGCGCTGGCTGTTCCGGAGCTCGTCGCCCAGGCCGGACCAGTCGCTGTAGCGCCAGATGTCCATCCAATGGCGCGCCCAGCGCTCGCCGCGGCGGGGATCGGCCAGCAGGCGGTCGACCAGTCGCTCATACCAGCCGGCGCCGCGGTCTGCGTCCAGCCGGGCGAGCTCCGCGGGAGTGGGCGGAAGACCGATGAGGTCCAGGTAGAGCCGGCGGATCTGCACGAGCCGCGGCGCCTCGGGCTGGGGCGTGAGGCCCTTCGCGTCGTAGCGCCGCGCGAGGAAGGCATCGATCGGATTGCGCACCCACGCGGTATTCCGGACCCTGGGCACCGGGGGCTTCCGGACGGGGCGGAACGACCAGTGCTCCCGCGGGTCCTTCTCCGGCTGCTCGCCCGCGGGCGCCGGTGCATGCTCGCGGATCCAGGAGCGAAGCGCGTCGATCTCTTCCGGCTTGAGGGGCGCGCCTTCCGGCGGCATCCGTCCCCCATGCTCCGGCGCGCTGACCCTCCGGATCAGAAGACTTCCGGCCGGGTCTCCGGGATGGACCGCGGGTCCGCTGCGCCCGCCCTTCAGGATGAACGCAGCCGTATCCAGCCGGAGACCGCCATTTTGCTGCAGCACGCCATGGCAGGCTCCGCACCGCGCCGCGAGCACGGGCTTGACCTGGCGGGTGTAGTCGACGCCGTTCTGCGCGGACAGGGCGCCGCAGCCGAAGGCAATCAGCGCCAGCGCGGCCGCGGCGTACAGGCTTCGCGGGACCATCCACTCTCCTCACGGTCCGGCCGACCGTCTCGGGTGCGTCCGACCGGTGCTCCGCCGGCTCCAACTTCCCCGCAGCATCTACGGAGAGCCGCCGGGCGCGGCACGGTCTACCGCGTTCCGACGCCGGACCGGTCGGATAGTTTCGGTCGGGAGGGTGGTGGAAGCTGGCTGGGGGACCGGGGCGCAGCGACGCATCGCGCGCCTTTCCGCGACGCGGCTTCCGGTTCCGGCTCGTGCCGCGGTGGTAGAGCGCCGGATCGGTCAGCCCAACCCTCAGAACGTCACGCCGCCGCTCGGCTCCCGGCTCCCGGCGCACTTTTCGTGGTGGCACTATTAGCACCGGGAGGAGCGGACGGGCGCGTGTCTCGAGGACCTCCAGCGCCCAGGCTCCGCCGGCACGGCGGGTCATCGGCGGGTTTGGCCCTCCGCGAGGGACATGTCTGCCGCGCCCGCCAGTACTGCGCCGGGAGCCAGGATCGCCGCGCCCGCAAGCTACGCCAGCGGCACCGGGACCCGAAAAGTTCGCCCACCGAATGCACCCGAAACAAAAATGTTGCAAATTAGAGGAACTGCACCGGGGGCGCAACAATGTGTAGCCGGACCCGGTTTACGCGGCGCTCCTCCGGCGCGAACCCCGCCCGGGTGCAGCAATCGCCCGGCGCCGGGCCCCTGTGCGGCGTATCGGCCGGGCAACGGTCACCTAATCAGGAGAATCTTTTTGAACGCGCAACG
>CAYQDT010000338.1:0-5202 GCA_964416225.1 uncultured bacterium | reverse complement strand
AGGAGCGCCTGCGTGTCGGAGTGGCGCAGCCGATCGATCTCGTCGTTGACCGCGGAGTCTTTCTCGATGTAGGTGTCGCTCTGGGGGATATACGCTTCCGGCTGATAGTAGTCGTAGTAGGAGACGAAGTATTCCACCGAGTTGTGGGGGAAGAACTCCCGGAACTCGGCGCAGAGCTGGGCCGCCAGGGTCTTGTTGTGGGCAATCACCAGGGCGGGCCGCTGTACCTCCTGGATGATCCCCGCCATGGTGAAGGTCTTGCCGGAACCCGTGACGCCCAGCAGCGTCTGGCGCTCATCCCCTTCAAGGATGCCTTGAGTGATCTCCCGGATCGCCTTCGGCTGGTCGCCCTTCGGCGTGTAGTTCTGGGTGAGCTGGAAGGGCATGGTGCTGGCGTCCGCGGGGAAACTACTGTTTGCAGGTGCTTCCCTGATTGTACGCCGGGTGGGGGCCCGAGTCAAAAGCACGGGGAGCGCCCCCGATCGGTCGCCGGCACGCGGCGGCTTCCCGGGCTGCCGCGGACCTCGGCCGCGATTGCCACTCCTCCGGCTCGGACTCTGGATCGGCCCAAACCTCGATCCGTGCAGACCCGATCTGTTCAGAGAAGGTTAAGTCGCGCTTGAGGGAAGCGTAAGCGGGAGTTTGTAGGACATCAGCAGGGTCGACCGGCATCGTTGTGGCCGGTTCCGATCCAGCGCCGGTCCGCTTCGTGGGCCGGCCCTCTCTGGTGCAAGGGGACCGCTCGCATCCGGCAGGCGGCCCGCTGGCAGTTGCAAACAGCTGCCCGGAGAACAGAATGTCCAACCGAAACCCCGTATCAGGTAGAGTCCCTGCGCGACTTCAGGGACGAGGCAGAGCCCTTGGCGTCGCCGGCCTGGCCGTCGTCGCCGCGGCTGCGGTCGCCGCCGTGGCCGATGGCGGCGACAATCCGCTGGTGACCGGACGCAGCATCCAGCAGCCCCCCCTGGGCGTCCAGCAGAATGTGGGCAGTCTCCCGATGAATATGATCCGGAGCGCCGACGGCCGCTTCGCGCTGGTCACGGACATGGGCTTTCGACAATCGCTCTGGTCCGTCCGTACCGCGGACGGTGTTGGCGTAGCGCACGTCGATTTTTCGAACCACCCGCCGAACCGGAGCACCAACGGGCTCTACTACGGTCTCGCCATCACCCCCGGCGGCACCCTCTACGCCGCGCAGGGTGGGAACGACAGCATCGCCGTGCTGCAGCTGGCGAGCGATGGAGGTCTGACACAGACGGGCAGCTTCCCCACGCGCAAGGGCGACTTCCCCGCGGGGCTGGCACTGGATAACCGCGGGCTGCTGTACGTGACCAACAACGACCCCGGAACGTTCACCAAACCGGGAAGTATGGCCATCTACCAGGCGTCGACGGGGGCCGAGTTGGGACGGTATGCCTTCGCCGGCAGCGGCTTCGGCACGCCGAACTTCCCGCTGGCGGTGGCGGCCCTTCCGAATGGCGCCAAGACCTACGTCGCCAGCCAGCGGGACGGCGCGGTCTATGTGCTCAACACGGTGAACCCCGCCGCGCCCACGCTGCTGGGAACCATCCCCACCGGCGCGCACCCCGATTATGAGGTCCTGAGTAAGGATGGATCGCGACTCTACGTCGCGAACGCGCAGAGCGACACCGTCTCCGTCATCGACACGGGAACGGACCGGGTCATGGATACCATCCTGATCCGCCCGTCCGAGGCGCGCGGCCCCGTCACCGCGAGCCCCACCGGCCTGGCGCTCTCGCCGTCCGGGGACACGCTCTACGTCGCCCTCGGCGACTTCAACGCCGTGGCGGTCGTCCGCCTGCGGAACGACCGGGTGGAGGGCTACGTACCGGTGGGCTGGTACCCGACCGCGGTCGTCGTCTCGGGCGATAACCGGAACCTGCTGGTCGCGAACGCCAAGGGCACGCAGACCCGCAACCCGAATCCCGGCTACATTCAGGATCCCACGAACCAGTACATCCTGAACATCATCGAGGGTAACGTCCAGACGCTGCCGCTTCCGGACGAGGCGGCCCTGCGCGCCGGCACGCGCACCGTGCTTGCGAACAACGGGGTCGGCCCGGATGGAGACGAGCACGAGGGTGCGGGGGACGAGCAGGGCGCAAACGGCGCCGGAGACGGGGCGGATGAGCAGCGGCCCGGCCGCGCTCGCTCCGGCCGCGCTCGCTCCGGCCGCGACCTCTCCGAGGGGGGTGCCTTCGGTCTGCCCGTCGGCAAGATCCGGCACGTGATCTACATCGTGAAGGAAAACCGGACCTACGACCAGGTGCTGGGGGACCTCCCGCAGGGCAATGGCGATACGTCCCTCGTCCAGTTCGGCAAGGAGGTGACGCCGAACCAGCACGCGATCGCAAGCCGCTTCGTGCTGCTCGACAACTTCTACGACTGCGGCGAGGCGAGCGGCGACGGCTGGCCCTGGAGCACCCAGGCGCTGGCGAACGAATACGTGATCAAGAACCTCCCTTACAACTACAGCGGCCGCGGCCGGAATTACGACTTCGAAGGACAGAACAACGGCTACCCCACGGGCGGTTTTCCGGCGACCGATCCGGACGGCAAGCCGCTCTCGCCGGTGTTTCCCGCCGGCGCGCCGCCGATTCCGGATGTCGCGGAAGGACCGGGGGGACACCTCTGGGATGTCGTTCAGCAGGCGGGGCGCTCCTACCGGAATTACGGGTTCTACTACACCTTCGGAGTGCCCGGCGTGATCCCGGACAACTACCCGGCCACCGCCGGTATCCAGCCGCCCGGGCATGATCTGGCCGGCCGGAGCGACTGGGACTTCCGCCGGTATGACAACGACTATCCGGACAGCGAGGGGCCGCTCCGCGCCTACCGGTTGACGGGCAACCCCCTCTGTCTTTACGCTCGCACGGCCTACGGGAAATACCAGATGCCGAGCCGCTTTTCCGAGTGGCAGCGGGAGTTCCGGCAGATGCTGAAGAAGGATCCCGCCGGCGGCGCCGTACCCGACTTGATGACGGTGCGGGTCCATCACGACCATACCCAGGGGCTCACCCCCGGCAAGCATACGCCGCGCTCGGAGGTGGCGGATAACGACTTTGCCGTGGGGCAGCTCGTGGAAGAGGTCAGCAAGAGCTCGATCTGGTCCAGCACCGCGATCTTCGTGATCGAGGATGATGCCCAGGACGGCGCGGACCATGTGGATGCGCATCGTTCCGTTTGCTACGTCGCCAGCCCGTGGATCCGCGCCGGATCGGTGGACCACACCTTCTACAACACGACGAGCGTCTTGCGGACCATCGAGCTCCTGCTGGGCGTGGGGCCGATGACGGGCTACGACGCGGGCGCCACGCCGATCCAGGATTGGGACCGCTCTCCCAGCAACGGCTCGGCGTTCAGCGCGCAGCTTCCGGATCCCGGGATTGTCTGCGAGGTGACCCGTGCCTGGCTGCACGCTATTCGCTCGCCGGGTCTTCGCAAGCTGGCTGCGGAGAGCGCGCGGATGGACTTCAGCCGGCCGGACCGCGCGCCGTCCCGGCGGTTGAATGAGATCATCTGGAAGAGTGTGAAGGGCGTGGACAGCCGGATGCCGGCGCCGCGGCACGCCCTTGCTTCGGCACTCCTCCCGGCGCGCCGCGCGAGCGCCGAGGACTAATCGGGTCGATCCGGCGTGGGCCATGCGGGGGAGCGGGGTCGGCAGCCCGCCACCTGCGTTGCCCACGTCCGGATGCCCGGTCAGGATCTCCCGGGGCCGGCCCGCGGCTCAACCGCGGGCCGCTTGCCGTCAGCCGGCGCCGAGCTTGCCCAGCCAGAGGCCGAGGGCGAAGACGATGCGGTACCGGATGAAGGCGATGGTCAGCAGCTCCGCCACCACGACGCCGTACGCGAGATGAAGCGCGAGCGCCAGGGCGGAGATGAGGAACGGGAGGGTGTGGAGCATCCCGCCCACCGTGGTGGCGACGCCGGTGATGGTGCCGCGGAGCAGCGGCTTCCCGCGGCCCGTGACTTCGCCGTCGTCGGAGAGCGCTTCGGAGAGCCCCATGCTGATGCCGGCGCCGACCGAGGCCGCCAGGCCGACGAAGAAGGCGGAGTGGGAGCTGTGGGTGAGGCCCGCCGCGGCGAAGAGTGGGGCCAGGGTGGAGACGGAGCCGTCCATCAGCCCCAGCAGCGCCGGCTGGACCTTCTGCAGGACGAAGGCGTGGTGGTCATCCACGGCCGTGCCGGCTGCCGGCGGGGCGTCCGTCCGGTCCGGTGCTCGTTCATCTCCACGCCGACGGCCGTGCAGCAGCGGATCTTTGGTCAACGACATCGCTCAATTCCCGTCCATGGATCCCGTAGCCGGTGAGGCCGATCCTTACCGGCTCGTAATACCCATCGCCGGGAATCATCGAGCATGCCCGGAGCGCGCACGGCCGTCGGCGCCGCTGCTGACGCTACTGACGCTACTGACGCTACTGACGCTACTGACGCTACTGACGCTACTGACGGACGAACTTTTGGACCCGGTGCTCATTCACTTCGGCGACGTAGACGGAGCCATTGCTGTCCGTGGTGAGCAGGTGCGGCTCGCTGAACTGGCCGAATTTGTGCCCCTTGCGGCCCCAGTGCGCGAGCAGGTTGCCGTTCAGATCCAGGACCGAAACGGTGTTGGTGTAGCCGTTGGCAATGTACAGCCGCTGATCCGCCCCGACCCAGACACCCCACGGCTTCTCCCGGAGCGGCCACTGGTCCATGAAGGCGCCGTCGGGCGTGAAGATCTGCACGCGGCCGTTCTCGCGATCCGCCACGTAGACCCGCCCCTGCGCGTCCGTCGCCACGGAATGCGGCAGGTTGAACTGGCCGGGCCCCCTTCCGCGCGATCCCCACTCGCCCAGGTACGTCCCGTCGGCCGCGAGGTGCACGATCCGCGAGTTTCCGTAGCCGTCCGAGATATACACCTCGCCGTTGCGGCCGAAAGCGATGTCGGTAGGACCGTTGAACAGGTTCGCGTGATCGCGTCCCGGTCTCCCTTTCACCCCGAACGACTGCAGCAAGGCGCCCGTGGGGGTGAACTTCAGGATCTGGTGGGTCATGAAGTCGGCGACCCACACGTTGCCGTCCGGATCGATCCGGATCGAGTGAGGCTCGTCGAACAGCCCCTCGCCGAATGACTGGATGAAGCGGCCGTTCTGATCGAACACGAGCACGAAGTGGGAGAAGTCGTGACACATGTAGACA
>CAYQDT010000337.1:0-5211 GCA_964416225.1 uncultured bacterium | reverse complement strand
AGCCATCGCGCAACCGCTAGACCGGAGCTGTTCGGATCGATGCGCGCCACTTCCTCCGGGTGGACCGGATGGATGATGCTCAGTACCCGCACCTCGCCGGTGCGCTTACACCGGTGAGGTGCGGGCCGCTTCACGACGCCCGACGGGGGCGTCACCGCCGGACTTCGATGGGCAGAGGGAATTCGATCCGGAGCCGGCTGGCAGGCTCGCGCTTCCGGAAACAGATCGGCGCGAACCATGCTACCGGCCCGGATTTCGAGGGTCTCGCGCGTGGAGCGCGCGGTGTTTGGCTCGGCGGGATGCATCACTTGCCGGCGATCCGCAGGCTCGGCCCGTGCGGCCCGGCAGGCCGCTTCGATCCCGGCTGGCGCCTCCGCCGCGACTGGGGCTCGGAAAGCATTTGAAAGAGCTCGGATCCGATTTCGTTCGGCCAACGTCTATTGTTAATTGGGTGGGGTGCCAGCTGCGGCTGAAGCCCATACCGGATCTTCGCGCGCCCGGAGGGAGCCCACTCCTCCGCCACAGCCGGACGCGGAGCCCGGCGTGACGGCGGGACCGGGCCGATGGGTGACCGCGCCGCGGGCCGGCGGAGACTTCCTCGGAGGAGCCCTTCGTCACAGCGTGACCGCCCCCGCACCACGACGGACAAAGGACTCTCGAAACAGCGCGGCTCTTCCGAAGCAATGAATCAGTAGCCGGCCCGCTCCCGGCGAGCCCGTCGAGTTCGAACAGGATTTCGGTGCTGGAGTGCGGCAACTGCCGGCGGCGACGGTGCCAGCGAACCATGCGCCCTGTCCACACCAAGCGATTTGATCCCAGTGTCCTGAAGGCCTGCTTCACTGCCGTCCTGGCCGCCTCCGTCTGCGGCTGCGGCCCCGCTGTCCCGAACTACCAGCGGGGCGAGGTGGCGACGGTTCGAAAGCTGGAGCAGCTCTCCGCCGATCAGCTCCGGTACGGCCACCGGGTGCGCGTGCGCGGCACGGTGCTCGCCGCGGACGGCAGCCGGGCCTTCTACCTGAACGACGGCACCGGCGTGCTCCGGGTCGCCACGCTGAACCCCGAGTCCGTGGTGCCGGGACGAGAAGTCGAGGCGGACGGCCTCACCGGCGCGGATGACGCCGAGCCCCAGGTCATCCGCGCCCGGATCCGGACCACCGGATTTGGCGAGCTGCCTCCCGCACCCGTGTTGACGCCGGAGGACCTCCGCCAGTCCGGGGCCCATCCGCGGTGGGTGGAGCTGCACGGCACGGTCCGCAGCCTGCGGCCCCTCCCGGACGGCCGGCTGGAGCTGGTGCTCGCGGAGCACGGTTCGCCCTTCCTGGCGACGATTGCGGACATGGAAGGCCGCGGAGAGCCGGAGTTGGCGGATGCCACGGTGGTCCTCCGCGGAGTTGCGCGGGTCCTGATGGACGCGCGGGGCCGGCCGCAGCGGGTACGCCTGCTCGTTCCTACTTACGACGAGCTCCAGGTGCGGGTCCCGCCGCCGGCGAATCCCTTCGCTATCCCGGTCCATCCGATCCGCGAGCTGGTGACAGCCAGCCCCGAGGCCACTCCGGAGCACCGCGTTCGGGTGCGCGGAACGGTGACGGGGAGCGACCCGCGGTCTCTCACGGTGCGGGACGGAACCGGGCAGGTCCGGGTGCGCGTTTCCGACGCGTATAGCGTGCCGATCGGGCGGGCCGTCGAGGCGCTCGGCTTTGTGGAGCGGCAGGACGGGGCCGTGCTGCTGGTGGACGGGATTGCGCAGGTTCCCGGCGCGCATCCGGCGCGGCATGCCGAGGCGGCCGGTGATTTTGCCACCCTGACCACCGTACGGGCGCTGCGCCGCCTGTCTACGGAGCAGGCGGCCCTCCGCTACCCGGTGCACCTGCGCGGCGTGGTCACCTACTACGACCCACTCGGCGCCGCGCTCTTTATTCAGGACCCGACCGGCGGGACCTCCGTCGCGGTGCCCCGCGGGCAGCGCCTGCGCGTCTCCCCGGGGGACCTGGTGGAGCTGACGGGCGAGAGCGCTCCGGGAGGTTTCTCGCAGGTCGTGATCAACCCGCGGGTGGTGCGCCTCGGTCCCGCGACGCTGCCCCGTCCGGCAACTGTCTCCCTGGATCAACTGCTTTCCGGCCAGGTGGACGGAACCTGGGTCAGTGTGGAAGGCGTGGTGCACACGGTGGCAGACGAGGCCGGCCAGATCATCCTGACACTGGCCACCGGGGGCCGCACTCTCAGCGCTCGCCTTCCCGAAAGTGCGGCGGGTACGCTTCCGAAGACGCTCGTGGACGCCCGCGTCCGCGTTCAGGGTACCTGCGGCTCTATGTTCAACGAGAAGCGGCAGCTCACCGGGATCGAGGTGTGGGTGCCCGGCGGTCGCTTTCTCACCGTGCGCCGGCCGGCCCCGCCGCTGCCGCCCGTGCGCCCCATCGATGCGATCCTGCGGTACAGCTCGGCCGGCGCCCTCGGGCATCGGGTGCGGGTCCATGGGGTCGCCACGCTCGCGCGCCCGGATGGCTCGCTCTATATCCAGGACGGCAGCGGCGCCGTGCTGATCCAGGCCGCACCATCCGGCGTGGCGACCGGGGACATCGTGGAGGTCCTCGGCTTCCCCGACTCCGTATCGAGTGCCCCCGTGCTGCGGGACGCCCGCGTCCGGAAGATCGGACACGGCGGGGAGCCGGACCCGCAGCCGATCACGGCCGAGGAGGCGCTCACCGGCCACTACGACGGGGAAGTGGTACGTCTGACCGCGCGAGTGATCAACCGCATGGTGACCTCGGCGGAGGAAGAGCTCACCCTGCGGGCCGGGAGCACCGCGTTTGCCGCCCACCTGCTGCACCCCCCCACGGTGGAGCCGGGCAAACGGATCCAGCCCGGGAGCCTGATCTCCCTGGACGGCGTCTGCGTGGTGGACCGCGACACCGGAAGCCGCGCGGAGCCGCACGGATTTCACCTACTCCTGCGCTCCGCGACCGACCTGACGGTCCTGGAAAGCCCGCCCTGGTGGACGCTGGGACACCTCCTCACGGTGCTGGGACTGATGACCCTCCTCGCTCTGGGGGCCCTGGCCTGGATCCGGTCGCTGCGCGGAACGGTGCGGACGCAGACCGAATTGATCCGGCTGCAGCTTCAGACGGAAGCCACGCTGAAGGAGCGCGCCGAGGCTGCCAACCGGGCGAAGAGCGAATTCCTCGCCAATATGAGCCACGAGATCCGCACCCCGATGAACGGGGTGATGGGAATGACGGAGCTCCTCCTGGACACCGAGCTCTCGCCGGAGCAGCGGGAGTTCTCCGAAATGATCCGCGGCTCCGCCGACTCCCTGCTTGCCATCATCAACGATATCCTCGATTTCTCGAAGATCGAGGCCCGGCGCATGGAACTGGAGACGGTTCGCTTCTCGCTGCGCGACACCATCGGGGATGCCATTCTTCCCATCGCGCTCCGGGCCCACCAGAAGGGCCTGGAGCTGGCATGGCAGGTGCAGCCGGGAGTGCCGGACGAGCTCTCCGGCGACCCGGTGCGCCTCCGGCAGGTCCTCCTGAACCTCGTGAACAACGCGGTGAAGTTCACCGAGCACGGGGAGGTGGTGGTGCGCGCGGAGCGTGAGGCGGAAGACGCGGAGGGCGTGACCCTCCATTTCTCCGTCACCGACACCGGGGTGGGCATTCCGCCGGACAAGCAGCACGCTATCTTCGAGCCGTTCACCCAGGCCGATGGATCCACCACGCGGAAGTACGGCGGCACCGGGCTGGGGCTGGCCATCTGCGTCCAGCTCGTCCAGTTGATGGATGGGCGGATGTGGCTGGAAAGCGAGCCGGATCAGGGCAGCACCTTCCACTTCACGGCCCGCTTCCGCAAGCTGGAGGCGCCGACACCGCCCGCCGCCGCGCCGGATCTGAGGGGGCTGCGGGTGCTGGTGGTGGACGACAACGCCACCAACCGGCGGATTCTCGAGGAGACTCTCCTCAACTGGGGGATGTGCCCCGATATTGCAGCCAGCGGGGAAGAAGCCCTGGCACACCTGCGGGCGAGCGCCGAGGAAGCGCGGCCGTATTCGCTGGTGCTCCTGGATGGGATGATGCCCGAGATGGACGGCTTCGAGGTAGCCGAGCGCATCCAGCAGCATCCGGACTGGGCCGGCGCGGCAGTGATGATGCTCACCTCCGACCGGCAGGCCGGGGATGGAACCCGATGTCGGGCGGTCGGCATCCGCCACTCCCTCATCAAGCCGATCCGCCAGTCTGACCTCCTCGCCGCGCTCCGGCAGCTCCTGAACGGTGAAGCGGGAGCCGGCCGGCGCCGGGCGCAGCTTGCGGCGGCCCCCGCTGCCGGCGCGCGCGCCCTGCGGATTCTCCTGGCGGAGGACAACAGCGTCAACCTGCGGCTGGCGCTGCGCCTTTTGGAGCGGCGCGGCTACTCGGTGACCGCGGCGCGGACCGGGCGCGAGGTGCTGGAGCGGGTGCGGGAGGAGCAGTTCGACCTGCTGCTGATGGACATCCAGATGCCGGAGCTGAACGGACTGGAGGCCGCGGCGGCGATTCGAGCGGAGGAGCGGGGCACCGAGCGCCGGGTGCCCATCATCGCGATGACGGCCCACGCCCTTCCCGAGGACCGCCAGCGGTGCCTGGATGCGGGGATGGATGGATACGTCAGCAAGCCCATCCGCGCCGAGACGCTCTACGAGGCGATCGACCAGCTCTGCCCGCCCGTGCAGTGCGCCCCCACGGGCATCGACCCGGGAGCGATGCTCGACCTGGACCGGGTCCGCGAGCACCTCGGCGGCGACCTGGAGCTGGTCCACGAGCTCGCCGCCATCTTCCTCGAGGAGTATCCCTCCCGGATGGCGCAGATCGCCGCGGCGCTGGACGCCGGCGACCTGCCGGCCGTGGGGCGAATCGCCCATACGCTGCGGGGTGCGGCGGCCCATTTCGAGGCAACCGCGGCGGTCGATTCCGCACTGCGCCTGGAGCAGCTGGCGCGGAGCGGAGACCGGAGCGGCGCGCGCGCGGCCCTCGCGGAGACGCGCCGCCGCATGGAGCGGCTGTGCCAGGAGCTGTCGGCCCTGTGCCAGCCGGCCGGAGTCTAAGGGCACGGGGCCTCTGCGACGGCCCGCACCGTTTCCAATTCCGCACTCCGGGGCGAGCGGCGGCTACAATGAACCGGCGGGCAGTTCCATCTTCACGTCAACCCCGGCTCCGGGCCGTGTCCCACCGCCGCCCC
>CAYQDT010000336.1:0-5213 GCA_964416225.1 uncultured bacterium | reverse complement strand
CATTCCGACCGCGGCGGCGAACATCACCACCGTGGTCAACCAACCCAGGACATTCAGCAGGGGGGAATTGACTCGCTTCCCCATGATCTCGCGGTTGCAGGAGATGAGCATGATCACCACCAGGAGCGGCGGGGCCAGGAAACCGTTCACCACCGCCGTCCAGAAGAGCGCCTGCATGGGATTGATCCCCACGAAGTTGATCAGCATCCCGACTAGCGTGGATGCGGCGATCACGCCATAGAACTGCGGCGCGCGCTCCGGCCGCCGGTCCAGTCCGTATTTCCACCCAAACATCTGCGAAACGGCGTAGGCGGCGGAGCCGGTCAGGATTGGGACGGCCAGGAACCCCGCCCCGATCAGCCCGACGGCGAGCAGGACGGTGCAGGCATTTCCGGCGAGGGGCCGCAGCGCCTGGGCCGCATCCGTGGCCGACTGGATGTCGGTCTTGCCCGCTTTGAAAAGCGTGGCGGCGGTGGCCAGGATGATGAAATAGGCCACCAGCTCAGAGAACACCATGCCCAGCGCTACGTCCTTCGCCGCGTACTGGAGCTCTCCGTCCGTGGCGCCGCGGCGCTGCCAGAGGCGCTTACGGCCGTGCACGAGCTCCTCTTCCACTTCCTGGTCCGCCTGCCAGAAGAAGAGGTACGGAGAGATGGTGGTGCCGAGCAGCGCCACGACGGTAGAGAAGAACGCGGCGTTCCAGCGGAACGTCGGAATAAAGGTGGCGCGCAGCACCTCACCCGAATTCGGATGGGCGAAGAGGGCCGCGCCGATATACGCCACCAGCGCCAGCGAGAGCCACTTGAAGATGCGCGCAATTGCCGCGTAGGAGCACCACGTCTGCGCGGCAATAATCAGCAGCGCGATCGGCACCACCATCCAGACGATGGGGATTGGAACCAGGAGGTTGATGGCCGCCGCCACGGCGCCGATGTCCACGCCGGCATTGATGGTGTTCGCGATCACGAGGCCGAATACCACGGGATAGAGCAGCCAGCGCGGATAGTGCCGCCGGAGCACCCCGGTGAGGCCCATCCCGCTCACCATGCCGATCCGGGCGCAGATGTACTGCACCGCGGTCATCAGCGGGAGCGAAAAGAGCGCCGTCCAGAGCGTCGCGTATCCGAGCGAGGCCCCTGCCACCGCGTACGTGCCGATGCCGGAGGGATCATCGTCCGACGCTCCCGTGATAAACCCCGGGCCCAGCATGCGCAGAAAGCCCCGAAACCCTCCAGCATTCGGTTCATCCGCACAGACCGGGAGCCCGGTGGGATCCCCTGCTCGGGCCGGCTCCGCCGGATCAACTGTCGATTGCCGCGCTTCCATATGTTCTCCCAAATGTTCTCCCTACCGGCATCTGGCTGCTTGTATCCCTAGTGCTGGTGGGATGCTACCCGCGGACGAGTGGTTTCAAGTGTGCGGGCCGTGGCAACGATGTCTCGCCCGAAACCGTACGGGCTTCCGGAGAGTGAGCGGGGCCTCTGTCTCCGTGCGGCAGGCGCCGTACAGCCGGGAGCAGCACGGTTCCGGCTGGATCCGTGCCCCTTCCTACGTGGATTCCGAAGGACCTCTCGCAGCGGTCGCCGCCGGAGCTGGCGCAGCTCGCGCCCCGCACCGGGTGCCGTTCCGCCTCGTGCGCTTGACCCGCCGGGGCATACCTGATACAGTTAGCCAAATTAGAACTGGCTACAGGCGATGACGAGGACCAGTACGCGGGTCCGCCCCGTCCCAGAGAGCCGCCCCCAGGCTGTGAGGGTGGTACGGGCCCCCGCCGAATCTCACCTCCGAGCTGGACCCTGAACTGCCTCTCTTGCGTATTAAGCAGAGGAGTGGCGCAGTAGGGGCTCCCGGTTTGCGACCGTTATCTCGCCCCGAGCGGTCTCGCGCGGCTGGTTGTGACGTCAGCGTCCTCCCTCCCGCCGTGACCGGAACCAGGGTGGTACCGCGAAGGCAGCGCCTCTCGTCCCTACGGATGAGAGGTTTTTGTGTTTCTGGGCCGATAACGCAGCTAACCATTCATAACTCTAGCGAGCTGCGATGAGCGATTACAAGGACGGCACGCGATGAAGATGACCGGCGGCAAGGCAGTGCTGGAACAGCTCAAGCTGCACGGTGTGCAGGTGATGTTCGGCTATCCCGGCGGGGCGGTGATCCCGCTGTACGACGCCATTTACGAGGAAGAAGAGATCCGCCACATCCTGGTCCGGCATGAGCAGGACGCCGGACATATGGCGGAGGGGTACGCGAAGGTAACGGGCAAGGTCGGCGTCTGCATCGCCACCTCCGGTCCCGGCGCCACCAACCTCGTCACCCCCATCGCGGACGCGTACATGGATAACGTCCCGATCGTCGCGATCACGGGCCAGGTCTCCACCTTCGCCATCGGCACGGACGCCTTCCAGGAAGCGGACATCACCGGCATCACCATGCCGATCACGAAGCACAACCGTCTTCTGAAGCGCGTGGAGGAGATCCCGGAAGCGATCGCCGAGGCGTTCTACATCGCCTCCACCGGCCGCCCGGGCCCAGTTCTCGTCGATATCCCGCGGGACCTGCAGGTGGCGGAGCTGGACTACAAGCCGGTCAACCAGCTCGAGCTCCGCAGCTACAAGCCGACCTACAAAGGCCACCCGCTGCAAATCGTGAAGGCGGCGAAGGCGATTGAGGAAGCCCGGCGGCCGGTGCTCTACGTGGGCGGCGGCGCCGTCTACTCCGGCGCGCAGAAGGAGCTGATCGAGCTGGCGGAGCGCGCCAACATCCCGGTCACGACCACCCTGCTGGGCAAGGGTGCCTTCCCGGAGACCCATCCGCTCTCCATGCTCATGCTGGGCATGCACGGAACCGAGTACGCGAACTGGGCGGTCCACCACACGGACCTGCTCATCGCGGTGGGTGCCCGCTTCGACGACCGCGTTACCGGCAAGCTCTCCGCGTTCGCGCCGAACGCGAAGGTGATCCACATCGACATTGATCCCGCGGAGATCTCCAAGAACGTCCAGGCGCACATCCCGATCGTGGGCGACGCCAAGATGGTGCTCCACGAGTTGCTCAAGCACGTGAAGCCGCGTCCCGCCAACGAGTGGAATGCGGAGTGCGCGGAGCGCAAGGAGAAGTATCCCCTCGCCTACCACGCGGACGAGGGCGTCCTTTCGCCGCAGTGGGTGATCGAGGAGATCTGGCGTCACTCGAAGGGCCAGGCCATCGTCGCCACGGACGTGGGCCAGCACCAGATGTGGGCCGCCCAGTACTACAAGTGCACGGAAGAGCGCCAGTGGGTGACCTCCGGCGGGCTCGGAACCATGGGCTTCGGCCTCCCCGCCGCGATCGGCGCGAAGCTGGGTCGCCCGGACCGGGACGTCTGGCTGGTCACCGGTGATGGCTCCTTCCAGATGACGCTCAAGGAGCTGATGACCGCGGCCGCCGAAGGCGTGTGCGTCAAGGTGGCCATCCTCAACAACCAGAGCCTGGGCATGGTGCGCCAGTGGCAGCAGCTCTTCTGGCAGAACCGGTACAGCGCCGTCGACCTCGGGGATTATCCCGACTTCGTGCGGCTGGCGGAAGCCTACGGCTGCGTGGGAATGCGCGTCCGGACGCCCGCCGACATGGCGGACGCGCTGGATCAGAGCGACCGGGTCCGGAACGTGCCCGTGGTGATCGACGTCCGCGTCGCGCCGCAGGAGAACGTCTACCCGATGATCCCCTCCGGCGCCACCTACCATGACCTGAAGATGGACCCGAAGGCAAGTTGATGGCCGGCAGCCGAGGGTGAAAGGAACCCTCCGGCCGGCTCCAGCGGGTGATCGAGCGAGCCGGAGGGATACCCCTGCCCATCACGTGGACCCTAGTTAAGGAACGATGCAGCATACAATCACCGCACTGGTTGAAAACACGCCCGGAGTGCTGGCGCGCGTCGCCGGCCTCTTCTCCCGCCGGGGATTCAACATCGAGTCACTTGCCGTGAGCATCACGGAGGATCCGTCTGTCTCGCGCATGACGATTGTCGTGGGAGGAGACGACCGGGTCCTGGAGCAGATCGAGAAGCAGCTCAACAAGCTGATCGAAGTAATCAAAGTGTACGATTACGCGGAGACGGCGGCCGTGGAGCGCGAGCTGGCGCTGGTAAAGGTAACCGCCGGCCCCGACAAGCGTGCCGAGATCATGCAGATCAGCGACATCTTCCGCGGCAAGATCATCGACGTGAGCGAGCGGACCGTGACCATCGAGGTGACGGGGCCCTCGGATAAGGTAGACGCGTTCCAGAGCCTGCTTGCGCCCTACGGCATCAAGGAGCTGGTCCGCACGGGAAAGATCGCGCTGGCGCGCGGCGCGCGGGCAACCGCCGAGATGCGGAGCCAGTAGCGGGATGGACGACACCCGGGAGCTGGTGGACACGGGAAAGGTTGGCGCGGCGCTGGCCCTCCTCTCCGTGCTGGCGCTTGCGCTCTCCCTCGCTCTCGGGGCAAAGTCCCGCTCTCGGGCGGGCGCGGCGCTCCGGAGAGGAGCGCTGCTTTCGGGCGCGGTGGTGTTGGTCTGGCCGCTGTGGCTGGTGTACAACGCCATCGAGAACCGTTTTGGGCTGGACAGCGTGGCTGCACTGCTGCTGAATCTCGCCCTGTTCGCAATCATCGGTACAGCCGGGGGCTTGTTGATGAGGCGGCTCTGGCCCGTTTCCGATGTGACGGTTAACCGCGTCGACGCTGAGAGCGCGGAGAGGACTCGCGAAGTCTAGTGAGCAGGCGGTGCGGCACGGCCCGTGCCCGGCTCTCCCAGCCCTCGGCGTCGCCTGCGGCGACATCAAGTTCTAGACGGAGGCAATGCATTGGCTAAGGTTTACTACGATTCCGACGCGAATCAGGAGCTGCTTTCAAACCGGAAAGTGGCTGTCATCGGCTACGGCTCGCAGGGCCACGCGCACGCGCTCAACCTGAAGGAGAGCGGCGTCGACGTGATCGTCGGACTGCGCCCCGGCAAGTCCTGGGACAAGGCCGCCGCGGACGGATTGACGGTGGTGACCGTCGACGAGGCAGTACGCCGCGCCGACATCATCATGATCCTGGTCAACGACGAGTTCCAGGCGAAGCTCTACAAGGAGCAGATTGAGCCGAACCTGAAGCCGGGTAAGGCGCTGGCGTTTGCCCACGGGTTCAATATCCACTTCGGACAAATCGTGCCGCCGAAGGATGTCGACGTGATCATGATCGCCCCCAAGGGTC
>CAYQDT010000335.1:0-5219 GCA_964416225.1 uncultured bacterium | reverse complement strand
GCGTACGCCAGGCAGATCGGGAGCAGGATGTACAGCGTGGCGCGCGTCATGTCCACCCAGAAGTTGCCGAGGCCGCTCGCCGACCGGCGCGCGAACCCCCGTACCACGGCCAGGGCGACCGCGATGCCGGCCGCGGCGGACATCCAGTTGTGGCTGGCCAGCGCCACCATGTTGGAGAAGTAGCTGACCGTGGATTCCGGCGTGTAGTTCTGCCAGTTCGTGTTGGTGGTGAAGGAGTGCGCGGTGTTGAATGCCAGGTCCGGCGTCATCTCCTTGCCGCTGAACCCCTTCGGGTTGAACGGGAGCTGCCCCTGGAGCCGCAGCAGGGCGTACGACGCGAGTGCCCCGACGATGCTGAACATCAGGAGGGAGAACGCGTAGGCGGTCCAGTGTTGATCCTCCTCTTCGCGCACCCCGAACAGCCGGTAGAAGAGCCGCTCGACCGGCCGCAGCATGGGCGAGAGCAGGGTCCGCTCCCCCTGGAACACCCGGGCCATGTAGGTGCCCAGCGGCCGGGTAAGCAGCACGATCACGCCGCAGAACAGTGCGATCTGGAAGAACCCGTTCGGTGTCATGGACGCTCCTCTAGAACCGCTCCGGCCGCAGGAGCGCGTAGGTCAGGTAGATGAGCAGCAGGACGGAGATGATTCCCGTCCAGAGGTAGTCGCTCATTTCGCTTCCTCCTGCCGCTCGCACTCCAGCCGCTCGCAGCCGCGCACTAGCGCGGCTGCCACCGCGAAGAAGAGTACGGTCAGCGCCAGGCAAACAAGATCCAGCATGGTGCTTCTCCTCGCCTCCGGCGCGCCGGAGTGGGTCCGGCGGAGCGCGGGACGGTAGCTTCCGAGTGGGGGCCCGGAAGGCCGGCGGTCACGGTAACTGCCCCCTCCCTGCTGCGGCGCGGCCCAACGGGGGCGCCGGGGTGGGAGAAAGGGCCGCAGTCGGAAGTGGGCGATAACGGGCGCCCCGGGCAGGCGGGAAGCCGGGGTGCGGCGCCCGGTGCCGCGGGACGCTCGTCCTGCAGGTAGAGGCTGCAGCACCCGGCAGCCGCGCGAAGGAGCGGCAAGAGCGCGGCCAGGGCGAGTCGTATCCAGGCGAGAGGTAGCATTCCCGTTCCTCAGTTCATCTCCGGCCGGAAGGGTCCGACAGCGGTCCTCCTCCCGGAGTTGCCGCGAGAGCGGCGCGACTTCAGGGTTCCCCACGGGGCGGCCGGAGCATCCGACGTTCCACCGGGTTCCGTCCGCCCGCCGGGACCGGGTGGATGACAGGGGAAGTGTAGGGACCCCGAGGCTGCGGGGGAGCTAAGGCACGTGGCCCCGGTGCTAAGAAAGGGCTAAGTTGCTGGACGAGCGCCTGGGCTCGCGGGAGAGCCGCGGCCGTTCCGGCAGCGCTCGCGCGGCGTGCTGCCCCGGAAGTCAGGGCGTGTAGCGGAAGCGGTAGCCGACCCGCGGCTCCGTGTGGATGTAGCGGGGGCTGGTGGGGTCCTCCTCCAGCTTTTCCCGGAGGTGAACGATGTGGACCCGGAGGGTTCGGGTGTCCTCGGCGTATTCCGCGCCCCAGACCCGGGTGAGGAGCTGCCGGTGCGTCAGGACGCGGCCGGAGTTCAAGGCCATGTACCGCAGGAGGTCGTACTCAATCGGCGTGAGATGGATCTCCTGCCCGCCGAGGCGGACCAGCCGGTGGGCGAAGTCGAGGTGGAGCTCACCGGCGGTGAAGGCCGGCGGGTCCGGCTCGTCCGCGTTCCCGGTGCGGCGGAGGACGGCGCGCATGCGGGCGATCAGCTCCTCCAGGCCGAAGGGCTTGGTCAGGTAATCATCCGCCCCGGTGTTCAGCGCCCGGATCTTATCCCGTTCGTCTTCCCGCACCGAGAGGACGATGATGGGCACCTTGCTCCATTCCCGGAGCTGGCGGCACACTTCAAACCCGTCCGTGCCCGGCATGGCCAGGTCCAGGATCACCAGGTCCGGCGGGTGCTCCGCGGCGCTGTCCAGTCCCTGCTCGCCGTCCTGGGCCAGGAGCACGGAAAAGCCGTTCCGCTCCAATCCGGCACGCAGCGCCCGGCGGATCTGCGGCTCATCATCGACGACAAGAACGCGGGTCATGGAGCGGTCCGGGACACCGAGCGTGAAGAAGGGAGCATTCGCCGAGCGGGAGCGGATCGCGAAAGCGCTGCCGACACCTTACAACACCGGAACGCGTTGCGAAAAGGCCCCGCGGCAAATCGCCGGCGACTCAAGTCCGCGCCCTGCGCTCCCCGCGCCCTTGCGATGGCTGCCATTCGAAGCGATCTCAGGAGTATCCGGGGAGCTGGGGCAGGCGGATCTGGAACACGGCGCCGCCGCCTTCGCGGTTCCGGGCGGTGAGCGTGCCGCCGTGCGCCTCCACCAGACCGCGGCACACCGCCAGCCCGATGCCGACGCCGGGAATGCTGCTTTCGCGCAGGGCGGGGGCCCGGTAGAACCGTTCGAAGACGCGCTCCTCCTCGCCGCGCGGGAGGCCCGGCCCCCGGTCTCGAACCTCGAAGAGGAGGTCCTCGCCGTCCCGGGCCGCGCGCAGCTCGACCCGCGCCTCCGGCGGTGAGTACTTCAGCGCGTTGTCCAGCAGGTTGTGGAGCACCTGCCCGATCTGGATCGGGTCCAGCCACACCTCTTCACCATCGGCCGCCAGGCGCACGTCCACGCGCCGGTCCGCCTCCCGCGCCAGGCCGGCGCGGCCCGCCTCGATCACCTCTTCCACGGCCGCGCCTTCTCGCTGGGGCCGCCAGGCGTCCGCCTCGAGGCGGGAGAGGGCCAGGATGTTCGCCACCATGCCATCCAGGCGGTCGACCTCCCGGATGATGCCCTGCTGGAGCTCCCGCTGCGCTTCGGGCTCCGGAAGGCTTGCCCCCTGCAGCGCGGCGGTCGCGCTGGCCTTGATGGAAGCGAGCGGGCTTCGGAAGTCATGGGAAACCATCGCAAGGAGGGCCGTTTTGAGCCGGTCGGCCTCCGCGAGCGCGTTCGCCCGGGTCTCGGCCCGGGCCAGCCGCTCCCGCTCGAGGACCACGGCGGCGTGGTGCGCCAGGGAGTCGACGACGCGGCGCTCGGCGGGGCTGAGGTGGTAGCCGGGCGGGAGCTCGATGCAGAGCACCCCCAGCACGCGATTCTCTGCCAGCAGCGGGAGATAGGCCGGGGCGTGGTCCGAGCCGAGGGCCTTGTCCCAGTGGCGCCGATCCCGGTCCCACGCCACGGCCTGTCCCGTTGCATACACGAACTCCACCAGGCGGGCCGCATCCTCGCTTGCGGGCGCGCTGCTCGCGGCGCTCTCCGGCGGCCAGTGAGCGATGCTCTCCGCGCGCTCGCCACTCTGCGTCAGGTTGGCGGCCCCGACGATCGGCGCGACCTCCGCCGCGCGGCGCAGGACCTCCGCCAGGGCCCGGTCCCGGTCCACCTGCGAGGCGACAGCCCAGCTCACCTCGGCCAGCGCCGCCGTCTCGCGCTCCCGCCGCCGCGCCTCGTCCGCCTGGCGGCGCAGCAGCGCGGTGAGCTGGCCCGTGGTGGCTGCCGTAACGAGGAACATGATCAGCGCGAGCCATTCCGCCGGATCGCGGACGGTGAACGCGTACAGCGGCTCCACGAAGAACCAGTCGCTGGCCAGGAACGCCAGAATCGAGGCGCCGATGGCCGGCCCGCTTCCGAAGCGGAGCGCCACCGCAATGACCACCAGCAGGTACAGCATCGAGACATTCGCGATGTGGCCCGCGCCCGGGATGCTGCGGATCAACGCGGTCATCGCTGCGACGCCGGCCGCTGCCGCGCTATAACCCGCCAGGCGGTAAACCGCGCGCATCCGGTACCGGCGCAACCACGTTCTCTGCATGGGACCCGTTCTCTGCATGGGAATCATGCCGCCGAGCGGCTCGCGCGCCTGACCTGACCACGACCAACCTGTTACATGTTTCTCCGGGATGTTTCTCGGAGATTGCATCCTGGGCAGCATCTGATGATCATACCGTTAGAACATGCCGGAGCGTGGGGAGCGGCCTCCGGGACCGGCTGCACCCCCGAAACCGGACGAGGAGCACTGCATGCCTTCCATTGAGCACCGGGAGCCGCCTGCGTCGCCCGGAAGCCAGGGCGGGTCGCCGGTCCAGCGGCTTCGGCGCCTGCTGATCGGGAGCCCGCTGGCCACGGAGCATGCGGAGCATACCCTCCTGCGCAAGCTGCTGGCGCTGCCCGTCTTTTCCTCGGACGCCATCTCCTCCGTCGCCTACGCCACGCAGCAGATCGTCCTGGCGCTGGGCGCGGCGGGACTCTGGATGGCGAGCCAGCGAACGGTCTACACCCAGAACACGCTGCTGATCTCCGGCCTGATCGTCGCGCTGCTCGCCATCGTGGTGATCTCCTACTGGCAGACGATTTTCGCCTATCCCAGCGGCGGCGGCTCCTACATCGTCTCCAAGGACAACCTCGGGACCACCCCCGGCCTGGTGGCGGCGGCGGCGCTCCTGATCGACTATGTCCTCACGGTCTCGGTATCCATCGCCTCCGGCGTCCAGAACCTGGCCAGCATTCCCGCCCTGCAGCGGTTCAACATCCCCAATCACCTGGTGATCATCTGCGTCGCCTTCATCATCCTGCTCACCGTGGCGAACCTGCGCGGGCTGAAGGAGTCCGGAACGATCTTCGCCCTTCCGACCTACCTCTTCGTCGGGATGTGCTACCTGATGATCGCCCTCGGCATTCTCGGGCCGCTCGTCGGCTGGAAGTTTCACCCCGAGTACGTGAACCAGGAGTGGCCGCAGGAACTCGCGCACGCGCGGAGCGCCGCGGAGGGGCTCGGCATCGCGGTCCTGCTCCGCGCCTTCGCCAACGGGTGCTCCGCCATGACCGGCACCGAGGCGGTGAGCAACGGGATCCCGGCCTTTCGGGAGCCGAAGTCCCGCAACGCCGCGCTGACTCTCGTGGGGATGGGCGTGATCCTCGGGACCATCTTCATCGGCATCTCGTGGCTCACCACCCAGTTTCACGTGGTCTATTGGGAAGGGGGCGGGAAGACGGCGCCGGCGGTCATCGACCAGCTCTCCGGCGCGATCTTCGGGAAGGTCGGCCCGTTCAGCGCGCTCTACCTGATCACCCAGGCGGCCACCGCCGGCATCCTGGTGATCGCCGCCAACACGAGCTACGCCGACTTCCCGCGGCTCGCGTCGATCCTGGCGCGGGACGGCTTCATGCCGAAGCAGCTGT
>CAYQDT010000334.1:0-5223 GCA_964416225.1 uncultured bacterium | reverse complement strand
ATGACGTGTGCGGGCGCGGCGTGCTGGCCCTGGTGCTCTCCGGAGCGCCGGATGCGGCCGGCCGGCTCTGCCTGGTCCGCGCGCATGGCGAGACGGCCGGGGCCCCGGACGACCCCGCGCTCCGCGCGGCGATCGAGGAGACTGCGCGGGGGCTCCTGCTGGAGGGCCGGGAGGAGCCGCGCCGGATCCGGATCAGCCCGGAAGCCTCCGTTTACTTTGAGCCGCTCCTGCCGCGGCCGGTCTGCTTCATCGCCGGCGCCGGGCACATCGGCGCGGCCCTCTGCCACTACGCGGCCCGCGTCGGCTTCGACGTCGCGATTGTGGATGACCGCCCCTCCCTCTGCAATGCGGAGCGGCTCCCGGACGCGGCCCAGGTGGTGGTGGGGGATATCGTGCGCTCGGTCCGGGAGTGGCCGAAGACGCCCGATACCTATTTCGTGATCGTCACCCGCGGCCACCGGCATGACGCGGTGGTCTTGAAGGAGCTGGTGCACGCGCCCGTCCCGTACGTCGGAATGATTGGGAGCAAGCGCAAGATCCTGACCGTCTACCGGGAGTTCATGGAGCAGGGCCTCGCCACCCGCGAGGAGCTGGCGCGGATCCATGCGCCCGTGGGGCTGGACATCGGCGCGCTGGAAGTGGACGAGATCGCGCTGTGCATCGCGGCGGAGCTGGTGCTGGTCCGGCGCAAGGGCGCGGGTAAGGGGCTGGAAGATGGCGGGATGGGTGGTCGCGATTGTCCTGGCGGCGGGGGAGTCGCGGCGGATGGGGACGCTGAAGCCGCTCTTGCCCTACGGCTCCGGGAGCGTGGTGCAGGCAGTCGTCCGCTCGCTGAAGGACTCCCCCGTGGACGAGGTGCGGGTGGTGCTGGGGCACCGGGCGGAGGAGATTGAGGCCCACCTGGCGGGTGAGGGAGCGGTCCCGGTGCGGAACCCGCAGTACCTGGACGGAATGCTCACGTCCGTGCAGGCGGGCATGCGGAGCGCGGCGGAAGACACGGAGTGGTTCGTGATCGCCCTGGGTGACCAGCCCTCCCTCCGGCCGCAGACGGTCGAGCGCCTGCTCCGTGCCGCGCGGGAAGAACGGGCGGACAGCGGGAACGGCGCGGCAAGCATCGTGGTCCCTTCCTACGGCGGCCGCCGCGGGCATCCGCTGCTGCTCCACGCCCGGCACCGGGAGGAGATCGCCTCGCTGCCGCCGGATGCCGGCCTTCGGGAGCTGCTGCGCCGCCATCCGGAGGCGATCCGGCACGTGACCCTGGACGACGAGCGTGTGCTGGAGGACATGGACACGCCCGAAGAGTACCGGCGTCAGCTCGCGCGCCTCGAGCGCGAGGCGTAGACGGTCCGGCCGCTCCTCTTGCGCCTCTCGCACCTCGACACGGCCTTTGCTCCAGCGGACCGCGGGCACGGGTTATCATTCAACCGGACAAGGAGAAGAACCACCATGCGCGTATCGATCCTACTGCTCACCGTCAGCCTCGGCCTCACCCCGGCCGCCGGCGTGCTGGCCGCCGCGAAGCCGTCGCCCAAGCCGATCGCTAAGCCGGGCGCCGGGCAGAAATACAACGAGGCCCAGCTCAAAGCACTCGAAGCGAAGCTCGGCAAGTCGCCCAACGACGCCAAGCTGAAGGCGCAGGTCGCCGAGGCAAACTACCAGGTCGGCCACTACATCGAGTACGACAAGCCGGGCCTGGCCCCGCGGGAGAAATACCGCCCCGCCCTGAAGCTGTACCGACGGGCGCTCGCGCTGAATCCCGGCCACGCCCAGGCGAAGAAGGAAAAGGACCAGATCGAGGGGATCTACAAGCAGATGGGAATGCCCATTCCCCAGTAGAACGTCTCCCCGCGTCGAGCGGACGGGGCAGGGGGCTTGCGCTCCCTGCCCTTCGCGCGTCTGCGGGCCCCCGATCGCCCGGCCGAAGCCGCCATCGGGCGGCGCCTGCGGCGAGCGGCCGGCGGAGGTCGCTTTCAACGCCTCGAATGCTTCCCGCGCTTCGAACGCTTCCAGCACCTCGCACCCTCAGCGAGACGTTTGCCTGCAAAGCGGCCAAGGATTCCAGCGCTTCCTGCCCCAAGTAGGGATTGTTTGCACGCGGACGACCATGGCCGAGAACTACACTCTTCGCATCGCGGATATGCTTCCGGACGACCGGCCCCGGGAGCGGCTGGAGCGCGCCGGGCCGGAGAGCCTCACCACGCCGGAGCTCCTGGCGATCCTCTTCCGGACCGGGACGGCGAAGCGCAACGCCGTGCAGTTGGCGGAGGACCTGTTCCGGAGCCTCGGCGGCCTGGCGGGCGTGGTGTGCGCCTCGCTCGATCAGCTTTCGAGTGTCTCCGGCGTCGGGCGGGTCAAGGCGATTGAGGTGAAGGCGGCGCTGGAGCTGGGAAAGCGGCTGGCGGCGAGCTCGGAAGAGGCGAAGCCGGTGATCCGCTCGCCCGCCGACGTGGCGCAGTTGATGATGTCCGAGCTCCGCTACGAGCTCGTGGAGCATCTGTTCGCGCTGGTGCTGGATGTCCGCAACCAGGTGCGGCAGACCCGGAAGATCTCCACCGGCACCCTGACCGAGAGCCTCGTTCACCCGCGCGAGGTCTTCCGGGAGGCCATCCGCTTCAGCGCCGCCTCCATTGTCCTGGTCCACAACCACCCCTCCGGCGATCCCTCACCGTCACCGGAAGACATCGCCACCACCCGGCGCCTTCAGGAGGGCGGAAAGCTGCTGGGGATCGACGTGCTGGATCACGTCATCATCGGGGACGGCCGGTGGTGCAGCCTCAAAGAAAAGGGGCTCTTCTGACTGCAATCTCCATAATGATTCACACGCGGCTGCCGACAAGTAAGATAGGGGTCGCTGGTTGTCCTTGACGCGGCCCGCCCGGTAGCTCGCGCGGGGCCGCCGGCCATCGGGTCAGGGGAGAGGTTCAGTCGTGAGCGGTCTTGACGTTCGCGGTCGGTTGCCGGCGGCCGCGTCCGGCATCCTGCTGCTCATATTCGCCACCGGCCGGTCCGGCGCTTTACGCGCGGCGGCGCCCGACTTCCCGGGACAGGTGGCCGGGAACTACCAGAGCGAAGGCGAACGGGGCGCGGGCACCGTCTCCATCAAGATCCTCTCCTCCCGACTGGACCGGGAGACCCGCTCGATGCGCGGCATTGGGAAGGTCTCCGGCACCGCCTACAAATTCATCGGGCTGCTCGGCGCGGGTCCCGAGAGCACCGTCTTCAGCGGGTCCCTCTACAACGTCCACGTCAACCGGTACATCTCCATCGAGCTGGAGAGCCGAGACGCGACGCACTACGAGGGCCGCTACGCCATCATGACGAGCCAGGGGCTCCAGCTGGATCAGGGCACCCTCACGCTCTCCCGCAGGTGAGCTCCGCCCGGTTTCCGCGCCGCCGGTCCGCCGCGCCGCCGTTCGACCTCCGACCCGAGACGATTAAGCGGGAGGCAAGACGCCGAACCGATAATTGAGGGTGGCGGAGTGTGGTGCGGGCTGCAGGCCGGAGGCGCGGGTGCGTATCCGGGCCGGCCGGTAGACCGGCAGCCGCACGCTCCGCGCACCCCAGCAGGTAGGAGATCGACGTGCGCCACCGGGGCACGTCTCGAATGAGCCGGATCCAGCAGGCCGGGAACACCCGCCGCACCGGATCCACCGGGTAGAGACCGGCTCACAGGAACGGAACATCATGCGGACTTCTCGTGACCGGCGCCGGTGGGCGGCGGGCAGCTCCCTGCTGCTCGGCGCGCTCACGCTCGGCGTCTCCCCCATCCACGCCCGGCAGCTCCCCTCCGGAGAGCTGCGCGGCACGTACGCCGGCACCTGCCAGGCGGACCGCGGCGAGCCCTCGGGCGACTTCACCCTCCAGATCGCTCCCGCGCGGCGCGCCGCCACGGTGCCCCTCCTGCGCGGCAGCGGACGGTTTGCCGGTGGTGAGAGCCTCCGGCTGCACGGGAGCCTCTCCCGCGTCGAACCGGGCGCGACCGGCGCCTGCACCCTCGCGAACCGCAGCGGCTCATCCCTGATGGGTCTTCAGTTCGAGGCCAGCCCGGACGGCACCACGATCATGGGCCGATACGTGCTTTCGAACCGGGAGGGCGAGGACCTCGGCCGGGGCTCCTTCACCCTGACCCGGGTGCGTTAGGGACTACAGGGAGTCAATAACAGGCGCTTGGTGCCTCGGCAGGCATGACGCAGTGCACCGTGACTCCGCCGCACCCCTTGTCCTGGATGCCTCACCCGGGAGTTCCGGGTGAAAATCACCCCGGTGCCACGGAGCGGAGCGGGAAGAGGGATCGGAGAGGGAGGAAGCGCCGGCATCGAAGATAGGTACCGCGTGAGTTCTGAAAACGGTACAAAAAATCTTGAGATTCTCGCCGGCGGCAGGTTTATCCGTGCCGCCGGCGGCGGTAGCATGGAAGGCGGTGTACTCTCCCGATTCCCTCGTACGTCCCCGTCTCCCACGGCCCCCGTACGTTGCCGCTCCCAGCGCCCTCCTTCCCGGCGCGGCGCGCTTCCGGGAAGCGCATCCTATCCACACCGAGGCACGCTCACGAAACCGGCGGTCGTGTCCGCCATTTTCCTGAGCCGCGGCGGTTCGCCGTCACGTATGACTCTCGGACTAGCTAAGTAGATCGTGTCAGATCCTCCGATCGGAGACCTCAAGAATGCGTGTGCAGCAGGCAGATTCCGACGCATTGGACGCGCGGCAGGTGCTCAGTGTCCTCACGGCGGTAAAGAAGGGTGACTTCTCCAAGCGGATGCCGCTGGACAAGACAGGAACCGCGGGTAAGATCGCCGACGCGCTCAACGAAGTGGTTGAGCTGAACGAGCGCTTGTGCGCGGAGCTCCAGCGAATTGCCACGATCGTGGGCAAGGAAGGCAAGACCGGCGAGCGGGCCTCCCTCGGCCGTGCCGGAGGCGCCTGGGACGGATGTATCGACGCGGTGAATACCCTCATCGTGGACCTGATGCAGCCCACCACGGAAGTCGCGCGGGTCATCGGCGCGGTGGCGAACGGCGACCTCTCCCAGACCATGGCGCTGGAGATCGACGGGCGCCCGCTCACCGGTGAATTCCTGCGCACCGCCAAGACCGTCAACACGATGGTCAATCAGCTCGGCGCTTTTGCTTCCGAGGTCACCCGCGTGGCGCGCGAGGTAGGCACGGATGGGAAGCTCGGCGGCCAGGCGGACGTCAAGGGCGTCAGCGGCACCTGGAAGGACCT
>CAYQDT010000333.1:0-5226 GCA_964416225.1 uncultured bacterium | reverse complement strand
GTTCATGGTGATGCCGGTGGGCGCGGAGAGCTGGTCGGAGGCGCTCCGGATGTCCGCGGAGATTTACGCCTCCCTCAAGAAGGTGCTCCATGACCGGCACCTTTCCACGACGGTCGGTGATGAGGGTGGTTTCGCGCCGTCGCTCGGCGGCAACGAGGCGGCCCTGGCGGTGATCACGGACGCCGTCGAGGCGGCGGGCTACAAGCCGGGCAAGGATGTCTTCTACGCGCTGGACGCGGCCTCCACGGAGCTCTACGAGAACGGGAAGTACGTGCTCCCGATCGAGGGAAAGACCCTGACGGGCGCGGAGCTGGTGTCACTCTGGGAAGGGTGGTGCTCCCGTTACCCGATCATCTCCATCGAAGACGGCTGCTCGGAGGATGACTGGGATACCTGGAAGCTGCTCACGGAGCGCCTCGGCAAGCGCGTGCAGCTGGTGGGCGACGACCTCTTCGTCACCAACACCGAGCGCCTGGCACGGGGCATCCAGACGGGAACCGGCAACTCGATCCTGGTCAAGGTGAACCAGATCGGCACGCTGACCGAGACCTTCCGCGCGATCGAGATGGCGAAGCGCGCCGGCTACACCGCGGTGATCTCCCACCGCTCCGGCGAAACGGAAGACACCACGATCGCGGACATCGCCGTAGCGGTGAACGCCGGCCAGATCAAAACCGGCGCGCCGTCCCGGAGCGAGCGGGTGGCCAAGTACAACCGTCTCCTCCGGATCGAGGAGGAGCTCGGGGATGCCGCGCGCTATCCGGGCCTCAGCGCCTTCTACAATATCCAGCGATAAGAACCACGAGTCATTGACTGGGTCTCACTTTCGAGGCGGATCTCCGATCGGAGATCCGCCTCGACGGTGTCGCCCGAACGGGAACCACGCAGTGCGACGCACCAAGATTGTTTGTACGTTGGGTCCGGCAAGCGAGAGCAAAGAACGGCTGCTCGAGCTGGCCCGGGCCGGGATGGACGTTGTCCGGCTGAACTTCTCTCATGGCACGCACGCGTGGCATCTGGAGCGCATCCGGCTGATCCGTGAGGTGGAGCAGGAGATCGGGCGCCCGCTGGCCATCCTGCAGGACCTGTCCGGACCGAAGCTGCGCATCGGAGACCTGCCGGAGGGAGGGATCGTGCTGGTGAGCGGCAGCCAGTGTCTGCTGACCGCCGAACCCTCGGCGGCCGGGGAGATCCCGCGCATCCAGGTGGACATTCCGGAGCTGCTGGCTGCACTGGATACCGGTCACCGCGTCTCCATGGATGACGGGCAGATCGAGCTGAATGTCCTCCGCCGAGACGGCGACGCCGTGCTTTGCGAGGTGCTTCACGGCGGGTGCGTCCTCTCGCACAAGGGAATCGCAGCCCCGTCCGTCCCGTTCGAGATCCCTGCCCTCACGGAAAAAGATTTCGCCGATGCCCGCTTCGGTCTTGAAGCCGGCGTGGACTGGATTGCGGTCTCCTTTGTCCGCCGCGCCGAGGACCTGGAGCCGATCCGGGCCGTGATCCGCTCGGCGGGTGGAAACACGCCGCTGATCGCCAAGATTGAAAAGCCGGAAGCCGTACAGCGGCTCGACGAGATCCTGGATGCCGCGGATGGCCTGATGGTGGCCCGCGGCGATCTCGGCGTGGAGCTGCCGCTCTTCCAGGTCCCGGTGATCCAGAAGGAGTTGATCCGGAAGTGCGTCCGGAAAGGCAAGCCGGTGATCACCGCCACCCAGATGCTCGAGTCGATGACGCGCAGCCCCAGGCCGACCCGCGCGGAGGTCTCGGACGTGGCGAATGCCATCATGGACGGCACCAGTGCCGTCATGCTCTCCGGTGAAACCGCAATGGGTGAGTTTCCCGAGACGACCGTGGCGACGATGGCGTCGATCGCGGAATACACCGAATCCCACCTCGATTACGGCCGGATTCTCGCCGAAGGAATCCATGGACACGCGCACAGCATCACCGATGCCATCAGCCAGGGAGTCGCGGAGATTGCCAGCGACCTGCACGCGGACGCGATCCTTTGCTCCACCACTTCCGGACTCACGGCGCGGATGGTGGCCCGTCTCCGGCCGCGAATGCCGATTGTCGCCGCCACGGCAAACCTGAACACCTACCGCCGGCTGGCGCTCATCTGGGGCGTCCGCCCCCTTCTGGTGACTCCGCCCACCAATACGGACGAGATGCTCCAGTTCACCGTCGACGGCGCCTGCCGCGCCGGGTGGATCGAGCGCGGCCAGACGGTGGTGATCACCTCCGGCATCCCCGTAGGCGTCGCCGGGCATACCAACCTCATCAAGGTGCAGAAAGTTTGACACAAATAGGCGTATAAGTTTGTACGTCTATTAATCGAGGGCGGGAGTGACGATGGGAGGAGACCGCAGCGAAAAATAACTCAAAAAATGGCCTGGGCGAAGGCGGGATTGCTGTCCGATCATATAAGTACCTGCCGAAAACTTCGACAGTCTAAGTTTCTCGCTCCGCCGCGCCCAGTTAACCACAATGAGCCAGTTGCTAGAGTTGGAGCCGGTTCTCGTCCGCAAGCTCTCTTCACGCAGCACGTCCCGTCCCGCCGCGCGCCCCACCCGCCGCGAGCGGGATCCGGAGCCGGTCGGGCTGCTGGAGCCTCCGATCCTGGAAGCCGCAACCGCCGCTCCGGCTTTGGCTCTGGACGCTCCCCTGGTGGCGCCCCTGCGCCGGCCGGAGGCCCGGCCGCGTCCGAAGCCGCGTGTCCCGGCTCTGAAGCCGAGGCCGGCGCTCATCAAGGCCGCCACGTTGACCGTTGCGGGCGTCGCGCTCCTGTGCTGCACCGGCCGGATCGCGGCATTTGCGATGGCTCCGGTCATCCAGAGCTACCGGACGGGCGCGGACATCAAAACGATGGAGCTTCGCATCGCCGATGCGAAGCGGGCAAATGCGGAGCTTGCCCGGCAGGTGAGCTTCCTGGGGACGGGCACGGGTAAGGAAGAGGAAGCTCGGCGGCGCGGATACCTCCGTCCGCATGAGATCGGTATTCAGTTCGTGCTGCCGGAGCACATGGCGGCGGCGGCCCCCGCCGCAGCCGCGGGCCCGGTCCGCGCGCGGGTCTCCATTTCGGAGCGGATCCGGAATGCGGTGGATACCTGCCTCGCCAACCTGGGGGGCGGGAATGCCCGCCGGTAAGACGCCGGCTTGACACGTTTTGAAGCTGGATGACGGGGAGGCCGAGCAGCACCGCTCGGCCTCTTTTTTCGTGCCGTAAGGTTCGCGGCGGCAGTGGTATAATGGGGAGCGCTCCCTGGGTGAAGCAGGCTCGCACACGGCGTGGGAGCCTTGTCCTCTGTACGCTGATCGATGAGTCTTCAAGCTTTCCTTGAACGTGCGCGGCAGTCCGGCGAGTATGACCGCTGCCTGACCGCATTGCGTGCCGACCGCGCGCCCGTATGGATCGAAGGTCTGGCCGGCGTGGCCAAGGATTACGTCGCGGCGGCACTGGCGCACGACCTCTCCCGCGTGATGCTGATCGTCACCGCCACCGAGGAGAACGCCGAGCGGATTGCCAATGACCTCCCCTCCTTCGGCTTCCACCCGGCTGAAGTCGGCCTTTACCCGGCCACGGAGGCCGACCTGGACGAGATCGCCGCGGATGCCGCGGTGCTCGCTTCCTCCGCTACCCCGGAGCGGCGCTCCCTCGCCCGAACACGGCTCTCGGTGCTGGAAGGACTGGCGAACGGGAGCCTGAAGGTGGTGGTTGCCCCCGTTCAGGCGGCGCTTCGGGAGACGCTCGGGCCGATTAGTGAAAACCGCATCACCCTGGCCCCCTCCGGGACCGTGAACCTGACGGAGCTGGTGCGCCAGTTGGCGGAGATGGGATACGAGCGCCTCCCCATGGTGGAGGTGCCGGGCCAGTTCGCGGTGCGCGGTGGACTTCTGGATGTGTGGCCTTCCACGCACGAGAACCCGGTCCGGCTGGAGCTGTTCGGGGACGAGGTGGAGAGCCTCCGCGAGTTCGATCCCGGGACCCAGCGCAGTACCGGCGGCGTGGAGATGGTGACGCTGGTTCCGGCGGCGGAGAACGTGCAGCCCGCGCGCAGCGTTCACGATGCGCCGAACCACCTGCGCTCACAGTATCTGGACGCGCGGGACCGCGAGCGTCACCGACGCGAAAGCGCGGAAGCCGCCGAGAAGGTGACCGCGGAGCTGCTGCGCCCCACCCTGGGGGTCATACCTTTCGAGGAGTTCCTGCGCCGCATCGAAGGTTACCGGCTGGCGCTTTTCACGCTCCTCGCGCAGTCTCTCCCGTGGATGCGAAAGATCCAGGACCAGTGCGAGAAGGTATCCATCGCCTCCGGAGTGGTCGATGCCGTCCACGGCGATATCCCGGAGCTCGCCAATCGGATCCGGAGCTGGATCGGCGCGGGCAACCAGGTGGTGATTGCCAGCGACCAGCCGCACCGCGTGGTGGAGCTGCTCGTCGAGCAGGAGATCCCGGCGGCGGGAGAAGCGGGTCACGCACGGCTTCCGGGGCATGAGGCGGCCGAGGATGAGCCCGTCTCCGGGGCCGGCGGGGGGCTGATTGCTCGCCCGGCGGTCCCGCCGGGAGCCGGCGCGGCGGACCACCGGGTGGTCCACGCCGTCCATGGCCGGTTGAGCGCGGGGTTCCGGTTGCCGGGGCTCAAGCTGCTCGTGCTCTCGGACTGCGAGATCTTCGGTGAGGGCGCCGAGCGGCGGCGCCCGGTGGCGGTGAGCCGGCACAACCGGAAGTTCAAAGAAGGCCGCCCCATCATGTCCCTCCTGGAGTTGAAGGAGGGCGACCTGGTGGTCCACGTCTCGCACGGGATCGGGCGCTACCGCGGGCTGGTGCGCCGCACGCTGGGTGGGATCGAGCGGGAGTTCCTGCGGATCGACTATCAGGAGCCGGACAAGCTCTTCGTCCCGTCGGATCAGCTTGACCGCGTCCAGAAGTACATCGGGAACGATGAGCAGATCCCCACCATTCACCGTCTGGGGAGCCAGGAGTGGGCGCGCACCAAAGCGCGGGTCAAAGCGAAGGTTCGTGAGATGGCGAAGGAGCTGCTCCAGATCTACGCCTCCCGCGCCGCCGCGCCGGGATACGCCTTCGCGCCGGACAGCGCCTGGCAGGAGGAAATGGAAGCGGCCTTCCCGTACCGGGAGACGCGGGACCAGCTCGACGCGATCCAGGACACGAAGCGGGACATGGAGCAGCCGCGGCCGATGGACCGCCTGATCTGCGGCGAC
>CAYQDT010000332.1:0-5235 GCA_964416225.1 uncultured bacterium | reverse complement strand
ACGTCAAGCACGAGTACCTCGCCGGCCAGATGCGCGGGTGGCAGCGGGAGTTCCCGGCCATCAAGGAGGTCCGCGGGCTCGGCCTGATGCTGGCGGTAGAGTTCCACGGCTCGGAAGGCAAGGCGGCGCTCGCGGGCTGCCTGGAGCGGGGCCTGGTGGTCCACGGCGTCGGCGAGACCACCCTCCGGATCCTGCCGCCGCTGATCCTCACCCGCGAGCAGGCGGATGAGGGACTGCGCATCCTGAAGAGCGCCGTGGCGGCCGCGGTCTGAATCCGCCCGCACGGCCCCGCAAAACGGCGCGGCCCGCGGGTCAACCGCGGCGCCCGCGCCAGCAACTCTCGCTGCGATCCCCGCGGTGAGCATCCGGAAGATCTCTGGTAGGGAGAACCCCCATGTGGCAACGCTACACGGAGCGCGCTCGGCGCGTCCTGGACCTCGCGCAGGCGGAGGCCGCCCAGTCCGGCAACAGCTACGTCGCCATGGAGCACATGCTCCTCGCGCTGGCTCAGGAGCATGACTGCGTTGCCGCGCGCATCATCGTCCGGCTGGGCGTGCCGCTGGAGCGGATCCAGTTCGAGATCGAGTCGCAGACCTCCCGCGCGGGCAGCAGCGTGGGCGGCAGCCGGGACTACAGCTCGCGGCTGAAGCAGGCCGTCGATCTGGCCTACGAAGAGGCCCGCGAGCTGAAGAACCACTACGTCGGCACGGAGCACCTGCTCCTCGGCATGCTGCGCACCGGCGACACGCTGGCGGCCCGGGTGCTGGAGAAGTCCGGCGTGACCCTGGAGCGCGCCCGCCGGGTCCTGGGAGAGATGCAGCGGGCCATGGATGAAAACCAGCCGCGCGGAGCGGAGCCGCCCTCCTTCCTGGAAACCCTCCGCTCCCGGATTTACGAGCTCTCGTCCACCTCCGAACGACTCTCCAACGAGCGGGTTTCCAACGAGCGGCTTTCCCCGGGGCCCGAGGCTGGCGGCGGCGCGCCCCTCTCCCGCTCCGAGGCGCTGCGGCTGCTCGCCGCGCGGCCGATCATCGACCAGGGGCCGGGCCAGATCGGCGATTCCATCATCTTCAGCGTCCGGCTGGCGCGCACCATCTGCGCGGAGCTGACGGACCTCACCGCCATCGATGACCTCTCCGCGGACCAGGCCTGGGCGCTGCTCTCGCTGGCCCGCGTGCTCAAGAAGACCCTGGCGGTGGGGAAGACGGCGCACAGCGGGCTCCTCGCCGGAAAGACGCTCGCGATGATCTTCGAGAAGCCGTCGCTCCGCACGCGGGTGAGCTTCGAGACGGGGATGTTCCAGCTCGGCGGTCACGCCGTCTCCCTCAAGCCGGACGATATCGCCCTCGGGAAGCGGGAGAGCGTCGCCGACGTGGCGCAAAACCTCGACCGGATGGTGGACGGCATCATGGCGCGGGTCTTCGCGCACGAGACGGTGGTGGAGCTGGCGCGCAGCTCCCGGGTGCCGGTGATCAGCGGCCTCTGCGACCGGGAGCACCCGTGCCAGGCGCTGGCGGACCTGATGACGGTGTGGGAGCTCCGGGGCGAGCTGACGGGCCAGAAGATCGCCTACGTGGGGGATGGCAACAACGTGGCGCACTCGCTGATCCGCCTGGGCGCGAAGCTGGGGGTGCACGTGGTCGTCGCCACCCCGGAGGGATACGAGCCGCTCCCGGAGGTGGTCGAGTCGGCGCGCCGGGACGCGGAGGCCAGCGGCGGCTCCGTCACCATTACCAATGACCCGGCCGCGGCCTGTACGGGCGCGGACGTCCTCTATACCGATGTGTGGGCAAGCATGGGCCAGGAAGACGAGGCCGCCGCCCGCGCCCTGATCTTCACCGCCTACCAGGTGAACGAAGAGCTCGCCCGCCTGGCGAAGCCGGACTACCTCTTCATGCACTGCCTCCCCGCCCACCGCGGCGAAGAGGTGAGCGCGGCCGTGATGGACAGCCCGCACAGCGTGGTCTTCGATCAGGCCGAGAACCGCCTCCACGCGCAGAAGGCCGTCCTGGCCGTGCTCCTGGGGTGATTTTCGACACGGAGCAACACGGAAGGGACACGGAAAGGTGACCGAGCACAGAGACAGCAGCGGCCTGATCACGCTGCACGCTCCATTGACGCAGCAGCTCCTGGATGCCGCCCACCGGGTGCACCGGACTCGTGGCGCCGGCTTTCTGGAAAAGGTATACGAGAACGCGCTGACGATTGAGCTGGTCGAAAGCGGGATAGCAGTCCAGCAGCAGGCCCCGATTGCAGTGCGCTATCGCAACCATGTGGCGGGAAGCTTCGTTGCCGACCTGCTGATGGCCGGATGCGTCATTGTGGAGATCAAAGCCGTGGAAGGTCTTGCTCCGGTTCACGAAGTGCAGTTGGTGAACTACCTGCGGGCGACGCCTATCGAGGTGGGCCTCCTGATCAACTTCAGTCACCGGCTGACCATCAAGCGGCGGATTCTCACGAACGATCGGAAGGCAGCCGCCTGACCCTTCAGTGTCCTACCGTGGTTCTCCGTGTCCTTTTCCCCTGCTGCGTTTTCCAGGTGGCTCGGTGAAAGAAATCCCGTGTCCAGGCCGTGTCTAAGCCGTGTCCAGGAAGGAAATAACCGATGAAAAAGATTGTGCTTGCTTATAGCGGTGGGTTGGATACCAGCGTGATCCTTCCCTGGTTGAAGGAGCGGTATCCGGGCGTGAAGCTCGTGGCGTTTGCCGCCGAGCTGGGCCAGGGCGATGAGCTGAAGAACATCGAGGAGAAGGCTTACCGGAGCGGCGCGGATGAGGTGGTGGTGAAGGACCTCCGCCGGGAGTTCGCGGAGGAGTACTGCTTCCCGATGCTGCGCGCCCACGCGGTGTATGAGGAAGACTACCTGCTGGGAACCAGCATCGCGCGGCCGATCATCGCGAAGCACCAGGTAGAGGTGGCCCACCAGACCGGAGCGGATGCCGAGGGCCACGGCGCCACCGGCAAGGGGAACGATCAGGTCCGCTTCGAGCTCACTTACATGGCGCTGGACCCGAAGCTGGAGATCGTGGCGCCGTGGAAAGACCCCACCTTCGAGCTGACGGACCGGGAGACCGCCATCGACTACGCCCGGAAGATGGGCGTGCCGATCGAGCAGACGAAAGAGAAGATCTACAGCCGGGACCGCAACCTCTGGCACATCAGCCACGAGGGCGCGGACCTCGAGGATCCCGCGAACGAGCCGCAGGACCCGCTCTGGGTGATGAGCGTGCCCGTCTCCCAGGCGCCGGACGAGCCGGAGTACGTGGAGATCCGCTTCGAGCGGGGCAACCCGGTGGCGGTCGACGGCGCGCGGCTCCGCGGCGAGGAGCTGATCCAGCGGCTGAACGAGCTGGGCGGGAAGCATGGCGTGGGCCAGGTGCAGCTCGTCGAGAACCGGCTGGTGGGGATGAAGTCCCGCGGCGCCTACGAAACGCCCGGCGGCTCGATCCTGTACGAGGCGCACAAGGCGCTCGAGCACCTCTGCCTGGAGCGGGACACCTACCATTACAAGCAGCAGCTGGCGCTGAAGTATGCGGACCTCACCTACTACGGGCAGTGGTTCCACCCGCTCCGCGAGGCGCTCCAGGCCTTCGTGGACCACACGCAGGAAGTGGTGAACGGCACCGTCCGCGTCAAGCTGTACAAGGGACAGGCGAACACGGCGGCGGTGGAGAGCGAGAGCAGCCTGTACGACCCGCAGCTCGCCAGCTTCGCGATGAGCGGCTACGACGTGACCGCGGCGCGGGGGTTCATCGATCTCTTCGGCCTGCCGATGAAGGTCAACCGCCTGCTCCGCCAGAAGGGCGAGTAACCCGCGGCGCTGCTCCGGACCGGCCTCCCGCGCTCCCGCTCCTTCTCGGGGCGAGGGGCGCGGCGGGCCGGGCGCCGGGCCGTCACCGGCTGGAGGAGACTCCCATGTACATCCCCGCCGCGTTCCGCATGGGTGACCCGGAGGAGCCGGAGACGCGCGAGACGCTGCACGCGTTCATCCGGCGGCACAGCTTCGCCACGCTGGTGACCTCCCGAGACGACGGGCCGGTCGCCACGCACCTCCCGCTCCTGCTGGACCCGGACCGGGGTCCCCACGGCACCCTCCGGGGGCACCTGGCGCGGGAGAACCCGCAGTGGCCGGGGCTGGCGGACGGCCCCGTGCTGGCGATCTTCCAGGGCCCGCACGCCTACATCTCCCCCGCCTGGTACGCGACAAGCCCGGCGGTCCCCACCTGGAACTACACGGCGGTCCACGCGTACGGCGCCGCGCGCCTGCTCCCGGAAGAAGCGCTCCTCCCGCTCCTGCGGGAGAGCGTCGCCACGTATGAGGCGCCCCGCGCGGAGCCGTGGCGGATGGAGCTACCCGAGGAGTGGCTCGCCCGCCTCATGCGCGGCATCGTCGGCTTCGAGATCGAGATCCACCGCCTGGAAGGCACGTGGAAGCTCAGCCAGAACCGTCCCGAGGGAGACCGGGCGCGGGTCGCCGCGGAGCTGCTCCGGAGCAGCGATCCAGTCGAGCGGGAGACGGGACGGCTGATGGAGGCGCTGCGGAGCGGCCATCCGCCCTGGGTGTGACCCCCATACGGTTCACAGAGGGCCCGCCCCGACCCACCCGGCGGGCCCGCGCCGACCACCCGTTCCGGGCCGGTCTTGGGCTAAACCACGTGGTCCTTCCCCCACACCCTTCCCTCAGCCCGCGCAGGCGGGCTTCGCCCTCGGTAGCCGCGAGTTCACTCGCCGGGCCCGCTCAACGGAGGCGTCACCGGCACCGCTAAGCGCCGTCCGAGGAACGTCTCCGTGCCTTCCACGGCCTCTCCGTGTCAAAATCCCCTGTAGTCTCCGGCTCCTCTCCGAGACGGTGTGCCCGCTCCCGCTCACAGCGGCAACAGCGGTCCGGGGGTCGCCCCGCTGCACCGGCGACCTCACGCACCCTCTCCCAGCTCATCTGTACCGAAAACCATGAACCTCTGGGGTGGACGTTTTGATTCCGAACCGAACGCGGCGATCGCGCAGTTCACGAACTCGCTGCCGTTCGATCAGCGCATGGCCGCGCAGGACGTGCGGGGCAGCATCGCGCACTGCCGGATGCTGGGCCACACCGGCATCATCAGCGCGGACGAGGCGGCGCTGATTGAGGCCGGCCTCCGTGAGGTCCTGGCGGAGGTGAGCGACGGCCGCCGGCTGGAAGGCGCGGAAGACGTCCATAGCTGGGTGGAGAGCCGGCTCCGGGAGAAGATCGGGCCG
>CAYQDT010000331.1:0-5240 GCA_964416225.1 uncultured bacterium | reverse complement strand
GAGGGGGCGGCGGCCGGCCTCGGAGCCGCCTGTCGGTGCAGCGCGCAGCCCAGCGCCGTGACCAGAACCAGGAACGAGGCCAGGAGCAGGCCCTGCGGGGAGGGCCGGGACGCCCCCGCGATGCCCCGGTGCGAGTCGGGCGGGAGCGCGGATCGCATCTCAGGCGCTCGCGGGCGAAGCCGGCGTTCCGGTGCCGCGTTTGAGGGTTAACGTTCGGTCGATGCCGTCCGCCCGGAAGCGCTCGCTCTTGCCGTCCGGCCAGCGGACGGTGATCCCCTCGACGGCGGTGTCGCTGCCGAGCCCGAAGTGGGCGCGGACGTCGCTCGCCGAGAGAAAGCTGCCGGTGGTGCTCACGTCGTGGACCATCTTTCCGTGCGGGGTCTGGACGGTGATGCGGGCGCCGATTCCCTGCGTATTCCCCTTCGTGTCTTCCAGGCGGATGCTGAGCCAGTGCCCCCTTGCGGGAGCAACGTTGCGGAGGAGCAGCGGCGGACCTTCCGCGTTGGTGACCACCACGTCGATCCCGCCGTCATTGTCGATGTCCCCCGTGGCGAGCGCCCGGCCGACGATCGGCGTCTGGAACGACGGACCCGCCTGGCGCGACACGTCCACGTACGTATCGCCGCGCTGGTTGTGGAACAGCACCAGCGGCTGCGGGTAGTCCGTCTGCGGGTTCACGCGCTTGACCTGGTCTTCCACGTGGCCGCTCGCCACCATCAGGTCCAGCCAGCCGTCGTTGTCGTAGTCGAAGAATTTCGTGCCCCAGGAGATCCAGGGTTGGATCGGACTGGACAGGCCGGTTCGAAGCCCCATGTCCGCGAACAGCTCCTTCCCGAGGTTTCGGTAAAGATTCTTCTCCTCGCTCTGAAACGTGGTGACGAACAGGTCCTGGCGGCCGTCGCGGTCGTAGTCGCCCCAGTCGATCCCCATCCCCGCGTGGACGTGACCGAAGGAGTCGAACGCGGTCCCGCTCATCGGTCCGCGCTGCTCGAACGTCCCGTTCTTCCTGTTGTGGAAGAGGTCTCCGGGCTTCTCGTCATTCGCGATGGCGATGTCGATCCATCCGTCGTCATCGTAATCCGCGATCGCGATGCCGAGCGCGTGCCCGGAGGCGACGCCGAAGCCCCGCTCCCGCGTCTCGTCCCGGAAGCGGCCGCCGCCCAGGTTGTGGTAGAAGACCGGCCGCTGCGAGTCGTAGTTCTGCGGATCACACGCAATCCGCACGTCTCCGCTGCTGCAGAGCTGCGGCGTGTGCGGCCCGAACTTCGCGTAGCGGGCCACCAGGAGATCCAGCTTGCCGTCCCGGTCCACGTCCACAAAGGCGGCGCTCGTGCGCCATTCGGGCGTACCGCCGGGAGGAGGCGGGACCACGTCCACCCCGGCCTCCCGCGTCACGTTCTGAAACCGCATTCCCCCCAGGTTGCGGTAAAGGGCGCTGCAGCCGTGCCCGCAGAGATAAAGATCCGGTTTGCCGTCTCCATCGAAGTCGCCCGTGGCCACCCCTTCCCAGTAACCGGTTTGCGCCAGCCCGGAGGCCGCGGTGACGTCCTGAAAATGGAACTTCCCATCCCCACGGTAGAGCGCGACGTGGTCCGGTCCGACCAGGATGAGGTCGAGGTTGCCGTCCCCGTCGAAGTCGCAGAGCCCGGCCCCGTGCCCCAGCGTTTCGAGGATGGTGAGCCCGACCTTGTGATGGCGCGTGACGAAATCGACGCCGCTGGACGGCCCCCGATCCTCGAAGAGGGCCGGAGCCGGGGCCACGGCACCGTGGGACGGGGTGCAGCCGGACGGGAGGGCAGCCACTGCCGCGCCGGCGGCGGCGAGCAGCATCAGCCGAACGAAAACGGGGAGCGTCATGGTGCCGGTGAGAGCTGGCGGGCGAGTTCCGAGCGATGCCGGTTCGTGAAGGCCGCCAAAGCCGTGCGCACCTGATCGTTGCCCGGAAAATGATGCAGCGAGTACTGGAACTGGCCGAACGCCTCGCCCAGGTTTCCCTGAGCCTCCAACGTCCGCGCCAAACCTAGATTCAGGTCAACGTCCTCGGGATACATGGTGATGCGCTTGCGATATTCGTTGACCTTGCGATAGAGCGTCTCGATCCGGCGGAAGCGGCGCATCACCTGCTCGGCCTCGGCGTCACGACCCTCGCGCTGGTAGACCATGGCAAGGTTATACGTCGCTTCCGCATGGTCGGGCTTCAGCTCTATGGCCCGTTTCAGATGCTTTTCCGCATCCGCCAGCTCGCCGAACTGAACGTCCAGGACCCCGAGTTGACCCAGGAAGAACGGGTCACCGGCCCCTTCGGTCGCGAACGGGAGCAGCGCCTTCCGTGCCTCGCGGTACTGCTCCGGAGTTCGCGCCTGCAGCACCCGGGAACGGGCGAGCGCTGCCAGCGCGTCGCGATCCGCGGGATTTGCAGCAACGGCCCGCTCGAAACAGGCCTGTGCTTCCGCGAATCGGGAGCGGTAACCAAACGAGTCCCCCAGTTCCCGAAGGAATCGGCTCTCATTTGGATGCAGCGCCAGAGCCTTGCGGAGGAGCGGCTCCGCCTCTTCCGGGTGCCGGTTCAGGTTCTGTGCCCGGCCGAGCTCGTACCAGCCTTCGGCGCCCTTTGGGTCAAGGATGGTGACGATCCGGAATTCCTTAGTAGCGAGCTCATACTGCTGTCGCTGCATGAAGATGGTGCCGAGCGCGCGGTGTGCGGGCACATTGCCCGGATCCCGCTCCAGCAGCGGCCGAACGAGCCGCGTGGTCTCGTCCGGCGGGCGAAAGTGAACCAGCGCCAGCGCCAGCTCACCCTCCACGCGCTGGCGCAGCTCGGGATCGTCCCTTTGATCGAGGAGCTGGTCGCTCCGTTGAAACGCCTCCGCGGCCCCACGGTAGTCGTGTCGGCGCGCGAGGATGCGCCCCAGTACGTAGCCGACGTGAGGATCCGCGCCAGGGAGCGCCGCCTTCGTTCGTAGGGTCCGAATCGGCTGCCGTTCTAGGAGCCACATACGCCCGGGCTCAGATCCGGCAAAAGAGAATGCACCTGCAGTTGCGAGAGCAAGTGCGGTGATGAGAAGGAGCGCCAGTCGGCCGCGCGGAGGACGCGGCACGGGCAACACGGGGAGGGATTGCCCCGAGATACCATTCTTCATAAACAAATTAACGCACTCTAGGGACACTACTAAGTGGGGGGCGGCAACAATACCGTCCCCCACTCCACCAAACGGGCGTCTACTTGGCAGCGCTTGCCGGTACGGCGGTGCCGGGACCACCGGGAACCGCACCGGCGGGACTGCCGCCGCCGGAAGTCGTCGTCACCCCGGCGCGAGGGCGGCCCGTTGCCGGGTCGATCCACGACGGCGGAGCTTGACTACTGGTGGCCTGGGCTGCCTCGGTGCGGCCCGACATGTACCACCAGATCCCACCCACGCCGGCGAGCACCAGGACAATGATCCCGATGACCAGCGGTGTCGATATCTCCTTACCTTGCATGACCTCTCGACCTCCTCCGATTTACTGCATCGGGATGTTGAACGGCGCCATCAGCGGCTTCTCATTGATGGGTGGTTTAGGGGGCTGTGGGGGATTTCCAAGCCAGACGAAGGCCCGGTTCTGCAGGTACTTGGCGTGGCCGTCCGCATACCCGATCACCTCGCCGTCCTGCGCGTGACCCGCGAACTGCTTGTACTTGTCCCAGTTGTTCCACTGGCCGTCCCACGCGCCCCACGCCCCGATCCGTGCCTGGGTGATGCGGAAGAAACCCTGGCCGTCCCACTCGTTCAGCAGCGGGCCCCAGCCCTCCGCGAGGAAGACCGTGCTGGCCGGAGCAGGAACCGCGGACTCGTTGTTATAGGTCGACCCGCTGCCAACCAGCCACTCGCTGGCACCGTAGCTGCACTTGTAGAAGCGCGGCGGAAGGGTCTTGTTCTGCGTGGACCCCAGGATGATGGAGTTCCCCCACCCACACGCATCACAGTTCTTGCCGTTCTCCTGGAATTTTCGGCCGTCGCTTGGGCAGGCATACACCCCGTAGTTCTTCACGTACGGCTGGATCTGGTTCATCCACCAGTCGGGGCTCTCCGGCGTGCCCCAGTTCACCCCCCCATTCCAACCCGGGTACCGATTGTCATAGTCTTGCACGTACATCATCGTGCCGGTCATCAGGTTCTTGACGTTGCTCAAGCACTGCGTCTTCCGGGCCGCTTCCCGGGCCTGGGCGAACACCGGGAAGAGGATCGCCGCGAGGATGGCGATAATGGCAATGACGACCAGCAGTTCGATGAGGGTAAAGCCGGATCGCTCGCGCTTCGGCGGGCGGCTCCTCATCAGCAGACTCTTCATGGTCCTTGACTCCTTTTGGAAGTGCCTTTGAAGCCCGCAAAGCCGCCCTTGGCGCCGCAGGCCTCCATCCAGAATATTCACAGGATGTTGCGGCCCACCCTTCATTCCCGAACTAATTTTCCTCTAAGGTACCCCGGAGCCGTCATTGACCGGGCGGCGCCCGCAGGAAAATGAGCATTTTCGGCGAACAGCGGCTTACCACTGGCGGGGCTGCAACACCCCGCTACCTACGACGGCGTGAGCGGAATGTCGGGACCTCATCTTCGACCATCACTGGCGGCCGGGCTGGCATCGGGAGTCATCGTCCTCGTCGCAGGGTGCGCGCTCCGGTCCGGTGCGGTCACGCCGCGCCCGCCGGCCGACCCCGCTCGCGCAGTCGCCCCGGCGCCGGAGAGCCGCTACGACGGAACGCCCCCAACCCCCGTCATCACGGCGGCCCATCGCGGCGACTTCACCGGAACCGCCGCCTGCATCTCATGCCATCCACGGGCCGCCGCGCTCCACGCGCGCTCCACCCACGCCCACACGCTGAGTGAGGTCGCCGGTGAGACGGCTCTTGCCGGCTTCCGGTCGAAGCAGGTTGTGACCGATCCGCGGCTGAAGGTCCGCTACTCCGTGCGCACGGAAAACGGCCGTCCGGTCTACCACGTGCAGCGGCTCACCAACCGCAAATGGATCGACGTCACGCCGCGCTACTGCCTGGGCTCCGGCCGGATCGGACAGACGTTCCTGCTGGAGAAGGACGGCGTCTTCATGGAGACCCGCACCAGCTACTACCCGTCCGAGCGACGCTGGAGCTGGACTCCCGGACAGGATGACGGCACGCAGTCCGACTCACCCGTGGGAAAGACCGTCGGCTTCAACCGGACGGTGGCGTGCTTCCTCTGTCACAGCACGAACGTGGTGCTGGA
>CAYQDT010000330.1:0-5244 GCA_964416225.1 uncultured bacterium | reverse complement strand
CCCGGAGCCGGAGGGCCCCATCAGAAGCGTGAGCGAGCGCTCGGGGATTTCCGCGGTGATGCGGTCCAGGACGGTCGTCTGCCGCGCCCGGCCGTCCGCATCGCGCCCGGTCCGGAGCTTCACGACCTCCTGCAGCGAGTAAAACGCCGCTGCCGGGCCGGGTTGTTCGGAAGTGAAGGTGCTCAGGGAGTATCCCGCTTGAAGACCTGCTCCTTCCCGCGCCGGACAGCTCCCTGCGCGGGATGAGATCACACGATTCGCGGCGGCTCAGCTCCGTCTGGTCAGCTCTCTGCTGCCGGCGGCGCGGAACTCCGCGAGATCCGCGCCCGAGCGCCGCGGCACGAGCTTCCTTCCGAACACTTCCCGCACGGCGTTCCGCTGGTTGGCGAGACCCCAGAGCTCCAGTTGGCAGTCGTTCGGGGAGTCCAGCTCGAGCACCAGGGTCTCTCCGTGGTCTTCCAGCGAGGCGCGTACGTCCCGGACTTCGGTGAGATGGCCCCGGTCGATCGATTCCGCCAGGCGAACGAGCGTGGAGAGGAGGGTCACCGTCTCCCGCTGTGACCGGGTGAGGTCCGCCAGCGCCTCCCCTTTCCGCTTCGGGAGCCCTTTCCGATGGTGGAGCACGATTCCGGCGAGGATGCGGATCTCCGTTCCGTCGAAGCCCAGCAGCGGGCTGTTCCGGACCAGATAGAAGCCGTGCTTGTGATGATCCGTGTAGGAGATGAAGCCGCCGATGTCGTGGAGCAGAGCGCCATATTCGAGCAGCTCGCGCTCGGCGGCGCCCAGCTTGTGGAGCCGGAGCTGCGCGAACTGGTCAAAAAGCGAGAGCGCGTTACGGGCCACCGTGAGCGCGTGCGCTTCCTCGAACTGGCATTTGCGGGCGAGTTGGAACACGCTGCGCTGCCGGACCGAGCCGGCAAGCTTCATGGCGGAGCCGGAATCCAGACGCGCCAGGCGGTCGACGATGATCCCCTCGCGCAGGGCGTAATCGCTCGTGTGCAGGCCCGGCGCGCCCACCTCCCGCATGATCGTGGTGAGTACCGCCGCACCCGCAACAATGATGTCGGCGCGCTCCGGATTGATGCCGGGCACCCTGCGCCGCTGCTCCAGGTCCAGGGCGCACAGCCGGGCCGCCTCCGTCTCCAGCTCCTCCAGTGACACGTACTGGTTGCGGCCGCTCGAGACGCCGCGCTGGCGCGCCACGATCTCGGACAGGTTCTGCACCGTCCCGGAACTGCCGTACATCACATCGAAGCCGCGCTCCCGCACGCGCTGCACCGAGTGAATGGCCACGCCGCGGACGTAGTCCTGGATTCGCCGGTAAAGCTGTGGCTGGATCGGGCCGGTCTCACCGTCCGTGAAGATACCGGCGACGCGGATCGCGCCGAGCTTCAGGCTCTCCAGGAGGTCCGGTCCGTTGCGGTCCCCCGTGGAGAGCTCGGTGCTGCCGCCGCCGATGTCGATCATCAGCGCTCGCTGGGAGCCGAGATCCGTTCCCGAAAGCACTCCGAGATAGATCAGGCGCGCTTCTTCGGCGCCGGAGATCACGTGGACCTCCACGTCTGCCACCTCGCGGGCCCGATCCACGAACTCCTGCTGATTCTCGGCTTCCCGGAGCGCGGCCGTGCCGAAGACGGTGATGTCGGTCGCGTGGTAGCCTCGCGCCATCTCCGCGAACTTCTTGATGACCAGAATTGCGCGATCAATGGCCTCCGGCGTGAGACGGTTGCTCGCGAACTCCCCCTCCCCGAGCCGCACCACCTCCTTCTGCCGGTTGAGAAGCGTGTAGGTGAGATCCCCCAGCGGCTGCACCACCCCGAGGCGAACGGAGTTGGTGCCAATATCCATCACGGCAAACGGCTTCATTCGTCCCCAGTTTCTACTGCAGCGAGGACCCGTTCCAGGTGCTTGCGAAAGCGGCGGATGCGGTCGGCCAGGTCGTCCTGGTCCTCCGAGCTGAACCGGCGGCGCTCGAGGGCCCGCTCCAGCAGCCGCTCCACCGCGCTCATGGCCTCGCTGGCGACGAACCGTTGTTCGTCGGTTCGCGCCGGCTGATCGTGAATGAACTCGGACACGACGACCAGAAACCGCGTCAACTGCCGCGCGAGCCGGCGCGACACGGCTGCCTCGCGGATCGCCTCCATCAGGGCCGTGGCCGTGTCCGGCAGGCGCTCGCGCTGGGCAGCCAGGCATGCGCCGTCCAGCGGTGCGGTGGGCGTATCCGATGAAGCGGGCGTATCCGATGGAGCGGGCATCTCCGCTCGGGAGACGGACGGTTTGCTCCGTTCGGCCGGTGCCGGAGGCGTGCCGTTGCCGCCGCGGAGGGTGCCGTCCGGCCGGAGGGGCGGGCGCGCTGAAGGCGGTGTAGGCCGACCGATCGCCGGAGGGAAAACCACCGGCTCGCCCGCAAGCGGACCCGGATCGGGGTTCGCGGAGGGCCGTGCGGCGGCGTGCAGCGCCTCCGCCACCACCTCCGTCAACCGCTCAACCTCCGCCTCTTTCGCCGCTTCCCGCTCGGCCTGGAGCTCCAGCGCGTGCGCGGCCGCGGTGACCACCTCCGCCTCCTCCCGGGTATGCGGCGGCTGCACCCGGATGGCGGGCGAATGCTCGTCGTCCTCCTCCGCCAGCAGCCCGTGGTGCCGGAGAAACTCACGGATCTTGCGTGCCTGCCACAGGCCGATTCCGCGAATCTCCGCAAGCTCCGCAACCTTGAGCGTCAGCAGACCGCGGAGATCGTCGATCCCCGCGGCGGAGAGCGCCTTGCGCCGCACCGGACCCAGGCCGGGAATCGCGGAGAGGTCCATGTTCAGATCATCGCGATTGCTCATATGCTCCGCCGATCGTGGATTGGCCGCAGGGCGGCGCAACAGCCGGCAGCCCCCCGGGAGATGGCCGCTGAGAATAGGACCCGGGCGCCCGCCGGATCAGCTCCGCTCATGGGGCCGCGGCCGCCCCGGCGGGAGACAGGCGCTCCTTCTGTCTGTTCCATTCCTTGTAGAAGTCGCGGTAAGTACCCTCCCGCTCCACCGCCTCCAGGCGCCGCAGCTCGTCCAGCCCGTGCTGTACGGGATCCGGCAGCCAGAGGCCGAGATCAACCAGCGCGCCGGCGTTGAGTGGCTCGGCCAGCGTATCGCCGACCAGCTGCAGCCGCACGTCCGCATCGTGCAGGTCGCCCAGCAGCTCCTGAATGCGCTTCGCGGCGCGGATCGGCCCCTTGAGCTCGTCCGGGTACGCCTGCGCGAAGAGCTCCATGGTGTAGCGCAGCCATGTCGTCCGGATGCGCATCTCGTGCAGCTCCTCCACCGCGTCCGGCCGCGCGGCATAGGGCTCGTACTCCAACAGCTCTTCCAGGCGTGCCCGGAGTAGTGCCTGCGCGGCTTCCGCAAAGGGAGTGAGTCCCGCGATCGCCGCTTCGCCGTGCTGCGTGTCCCGCGCCTCGTGCGCGCCGTGGAGCGGGTGCCCCGCCTCGTACCGCGCGTGCGCGCCGTTGAAATAATCCCGCAGCTCGGCCAGGAATTCTCGCTTCTCGAGCACGTCCAACGCCTCGAGAAGCGGTTTCCGAGCCCGGTCCCGCTTCCTCCGGAGCCGAATCAGGAGGTACTGGCGCGCCAGCGGCGCGTGGCGACCTTCACCGTGCCCGCGCTCCCAGTGGTCGATCAGCACCTCCAGGTCCCGCACCGCACCCAGCTCGCGCGTCACCTTACGGGCCGCGCGCGTCAACCGGCGGAAGCCGGCATCCGGAAACGCCGCGCGGAAAACGCGCATGGCTGCCACCAGGCGCCGGGACCCGACGCGCATGTCATGCACGGCTTCGATGTCCACACCCTCTCGCACGTCCTCCCGGTGCCGCAGCATCTCTCGCGCGCGCCGGCAGATGGCGGCCTCCGCCCACTTCCAGAGCGGGTCGGCCGGTGACAGGGAAAGCGCTTCTTCGTTCATCGGGGCTCCGGTGACCAATGCCCCCATTCTACCCGGAGCCCCGGGTGCATAGTCCGGAAAAGTGGGTAACGTGGAGGTGGCCGCCAGCAGCAGGGCTGCCGTGAGGCCGAAAAAATAGCTCTCGTGACCCGAGTGAACGAGATTGACATCACCTCACTCAATGCCTATACTGTAGCCAGGCTAAAGCCCGTCGGAGCGGCACAGCCAGGGCAAAGAGCGCCGGCCGGAGGTCCCGGTGGGCGGCCGGAGAGTGCTCGGGCGCCAGGTAAGTTTTGGAGGCAAATGAGTTATGGGTCGGACCGTAGGAATTGACCTCGGCACTACCAACTCGGTAGTCGCGGTTCTGGACGGGGGGGAGCCCACCGTCATTCCCAACGCGGAAGGCAGCCGAACCACCCCTTCCGTGGTGGCGTTCACAAAGAGCGGCGAGCGGCTGGTGGGCGCCCCGGCGAAACGCCAGGCGATCATCAATCCGCAGAACACCATCTATTCGATCAAGCGGTTCATGGGACGGCGTTTCGACGAAGTCGCCGAAGAGCGCAAGATCGTTCCCTACAAGGTCGTCGAGGCCCGGAACGGCATGGCCGTGGTGGAGATCGACGGCAAGCAGTACACGCCGGAAGAAATCTCCGCGATGATCCTTCAGAAGCTGAAGGCGGACGCGGAGGCCTACCTGGGAGAGGGCGTGGACAAGGCGGTGATCACGGTTCCCGCCTACTTCAACGACGCGCAGCGCACCGCCACGAAGAACGCGGGGCAGATCGCGGGACTGGAAGTGCTCCGCATCATCAACGAGCCGACCGCCGCTTCCCTCGCGTACGGCCTGGAGAAGAAGGCGGACGAGACGATCCTGGTCTACGACCTCGGCGGCGGCACTTTCGACGTTTCCGCCCTCGAGGTGAGCGAAGGGCTGATCGAGGTGAAGTCGACCAACGGTGACACTCACCTCGGCGGCGACGATTGGGACCAGCGGATCGTCGACTTCGTGGCCGAAAACTTCCAGCGCTCGTTCGGGATTGACCTGCGGAAGGACCCGCAGGCCCTTCAGCGCCTGCGGGATGAGGCGGAAAAGGCGAAGATCAACCTCTCGTCGGCGGTGACGACCAATATCAACCTGCCGTTCATCACCGCGGACGCCAGCGGCCCGAAGCATCTGGACGAGACGCTGACGCGGGCCAAGTTCGAGGAACTGACGCGGGACCTGCTCGAGCGGACGCGGCGACCGTTCGAAGCCGCGCTCAAGGACGCGGGACTGGACGCCAGCAAGCTGGACGAGATCGTGCTGGTGGGCGGCTCGACCCGCAT
>CAYQDT010000329.1:0-5256 GCA_964416225.1 uncultured bacterium | reverse complement strand
GGTAAACCGCCGATCCCGTGGACAGCGGGTGGGTGAGGTCGTGGATCTGCATCGGTCAAGCCGCCCTTGATGCCCGGTTCAGGGCCGCCTCGCCGCGCGACGACCCCGCGCCTCCTCGTATCGCAAAGGGGAAAAAGCCTGTGGACCGGAACCGTGACGAAAACGGCCGTGCTGCGCATCCAACGGCTGAGGCGCGCAGAGTCACGAGCCGCGCGCTCGAGGAGACGCCGGTGGACTTGGCCTATACCGCGCGATGGGTCCCGCGCTTCGCTGAACCGGAAGAAACCTGGCTTGCCGCCGCCCGGCGGGGGGAGCCCGCCGCGCTGGAGCAATTCTACGGGGTCTACTACGGCCGCGTCTACGCGCTCTGCTTCCGGATGGTCGCCCGGGCGGACGACGCGCAGGATGCCACCCAGACCACGTTCATTCGCGCCTTCCGCGAGCTTCCCCGGTTCCGTGGGGAGAGCGCCATCAAAACCTGGCTGTACCGGATTGCGGTGAACGAGTCGCTCGGGCTGCTGCGCAAGCGGCGAGATACGCCGGAGCTCTCGGACCACCTTCCCGCGCAGGACGGCTGCCTCCTGCTGGTCGACCAGCTCGCGGTCCGGGACGCCCTGGCCCGGACAAAGCCGGCCCACCGCGCTATCCTCGTCCTCCGGTTCTGGGAGGGCCTCAATTACGAAGAGATCGCGGTGGTGCTGGGAATCTCACTCTCTGCCGCCAAGATGCGCCTGATGCGTGCTCGGGATGAATTCCGCCGATGTTACGAGCAAGAGTAGCGTTTCACCAGCGGCGGATGCGCGGGATTCTGACCGCGTGACATGACGGCTCGCTCGGGACGTGGCGCCGGCAGCAGACCGCCCTCCACCTGGAGCGGTGCGGCGAGTGCCGGCTCACGGTGCACCGCCTGCGGCAAACGGATGCGCTGCTCCATGGATCCCGCCCCTCCGGTCCGGCAGTGACCCCGGCGCCCTCGCCGCAGCTCTTTCAACAGGCGCTGCAAGCTTCTCAACGGGGCCGCTCGCCGTACCGCCGTATCTTCCCGGCCTGGAGTCTGGCTGCGGCGGTCGTGATGTTGGTCGCCGGCTCGGCGAGCCGGCGACCAACCCTCGCGGAGCTTGGCGAGAATTCGCGCCTTCACCCCACGCCCGGCCCGCGCGAGACCCGGGCGGCGGACTGGACCGCGTTTCCCGCAACGTCCCTTCCGAGCGCGGCGCCGGTGCCCCGGCGGGCGGCCCGCCGCGCGCGTGGTGGGCCGGCTCCCGCAGCCGTGGTCGCCAGTGCGCGCACCGAATCTCCTTCGGCGGCAGGCGTGGTCCGGACCGGATGGACCGTCGACCTGCCGGCGACGTCTTCGGCGTGCTCGCCGCGAACCGCGCCGAATCTCCTGGCCGCGCGGGTCCCGATCATCCTTCGAGAAGGCGGCGCGGGAGAGGACGTCGCGGAGGTCGCGGACGGCGGTCGCCCGACGGAGGCGGCGGTGCCCGCACCGGACATCGCATCCCCGGCCGCCTCCGTGACGGTCGAGGTTGTGCGGCCACCGCTGCACGTGGAAGTCGCGGCAGCTGCGGCCGACAGCCACGCTTATGTGCGGGCCTCGGCGCTGGCTCAAGATGCCTCGGGCGCCTGGGTCTTCGCGAAGTACACGCTCGACAGCCGGACACCCGGCTCCGAGCTGGTCCTGACGCCGATGTCGAATCCTCCCCCCGTGGAGACGGTTCAGCCCGGGGACACCTTCGAGGACGCCTCCGCGGCCATCGCTGAATCATTGGCCGATGGTCTGAGCGGTCGCTATTGAGCCAGACGCCTGGGGCGCGCCCGCGAGGGCGATCGAACGCTCCTGCCGTCCATTAGAGGACATTAGAGGACATTAGAGGAGAGTAGCTATGTGTTCCGGCCGCGGCTGTGCCATGCTGGCGCTTACACTGATGGGATGCGGCGGCGCCGCGAGGGCGCAGGTTGCCCCACCGCCCACTGCTTCGCCCGCCGGGACGCTGCCCGCGCCGGCGCCTGCCGGACCTGCCGTCGAAGGAATTCCCACGGCTCCGGCGGGCATCGAACGAGCCCGGGCCGGTAGCTCCGGCGAAGGCGGCGAAGTGCGTGCCGCGGCGAGCGGAATCGCCGCCGGCGCGGGCGCGCTCCGGGCCGCGCTCTTCAGAATCGACCCCGCTCTGTGGGCGCGGCTCAACCGGCTACAGTCCGAGCACCAGACCTACGAGAAGCTGTATGCCGAGAAGGCCCGACAGGTCGAGGCCCTTCGAGGCCGGAGCCCAGAGCAGCCCGGTATGCTCCGGCAGGCGCAGGAGAGCCTCGACCGCACTCGGAAGGAGCTGGAGAATCTGGATGCCCGGCTGCTGGACGTCCAGCGGGAGATCGTCATGGCGCAGCAGGCCGCGGTGGCGCGAGTGGAGCGCCTCCTCGCTCCCTTCAAGCGCCCGGTGTCCGTCGAAATGAAGGATGCGACCCTCCGACAGGCCGCGCAGGCGCTCTCCAAGGTGTCCGGCACCGCGATCCTGGTGGATGAATCCGTGCCGGAGGGGCCGCGTCTTCGCCTGACAGCCCGGGGCGTCGCGCTGGGCGCCGTGCTGGAAGCAATCGCCGCCCCCTTAAACCTGGAGCTGACCTCGGCTCCCGCCGGTCTTCGAATCACGCGCTGGCCGTCCCTGAAGGTCAACGAAGACGTGACCGTCTTCACCGGGCCCCATGCCCCCTGGTCCGAGGAGCTGATTCAGGAGTGGGGATTCCGCCCGACCTTCGGAGCCGGCGGCTTTCCCGGCAGAGGAGCGGCGGCGGGCGAAAATCTGCCCTTCGGCGGGCCGCCCGCCCTGCTCCGTCCCGGGATCCCGCCGCCTTTTCGATCGGCCATGCCGGCCCCGCCGGCACCCGGATCCGTCGAGCCGAGGCGCCCGAACCGGCCGGACCGGATCGGGGCTCCCGCGGCCGCGCCGGCGCCCCAGCTCTCGCCCGGCCCACCGGCTCCGCTTTCCGGCGAGCCGCCGCTCAGCTCCACCCGCCGGCAGCCACGCACGGCCGGCGACCCCCTCGCGCTGGCCGTGGTGAACCGGCTGACGCTGGTCACGCTGGAGCCTCTGGACGCCGATACCGGCCGCGGCCCGAAGCTGCTCGGCATCTATCGCTTCGACCGCGGCGCGCTTCGGCGCTTGAGCGCGATTGAATACTCGCAGCCGGGGGAGGCGGAGCTGCAGCTCGCCGGTGTCAGTGCCGGGGTGGATCGCAGCTACACTTCCGTGACGTGGAAGCTGCAGGACCTCGGGGAGGACACCGTCGCGCTCACCGAGAGCCGCTTCGGGCCCGCGGGACGGGTCATCTCGATCCGGACGACCTATCGGGTTCAGGATGGACGTCTCGCTCCGATCGCCAGGACGGCTTCGGGCGGGGACGCGAGCCGGAAAGAGCGCGCGAAATCACCGGCTCCGGTGAATGGCCGGTAGGCACCGCCGCTGCGACGACGTTTCCCCTCTTTGCCCGCTAAACTGGGATAACGCCCCTGGTTGCCGCACGCGCGATGACCCAGGTGCCTGTTCCAGTTACTGGCAAGAGGAGGAACCCATGCATCCCCTGGACACGATGGCGGAACTGATCACCTGGGCGGGCAAGAACATCGCCTACAACCTCACGTTCATCCCTGAGGACAAACTATCCTGGAAGCCGGCACCGACGGCAAAGTCCGCCCTCGAGATTGCTGCGGAAGTGGGGAAATTCTCCGAACGGATGGTGGAGTTCCTGCAGTCCGGGAGGTGGCCGGAAGGGCCGCTGGGCACGTACGGCTCGCTGGAAGAGGCCCGGGAGGGGCTGCTCAAGGCCACGGAGGCGTACGCGACGGCACTGCGTGCCGTCGCTCCCGAGCGCATGGGAGAGACGGTCCAGCTCCCGTTCGGCCCTTTCCCGTTCGCCCGCGCGGCATCCCTACCGGCTCTGGACGCCATCCACCATCACGGGCAGATCGCTTACATCCAGACGCTTCTCGGGGATATCGAGTCGCACTTCTACGAGATGAACAACTAAGACGCGGGACCGGTTGGAAGCGCGGAGCAGGCCGAGGATCTGGGCGCCCCATCCCTTCGACCTCCCGCCTTCCAACTTTTCGCCTTCCAACTTTCCGCCGTGCGAGCTTCGGCTTTCTAAGTTTCCAATCTCCCGCCCCGGATCGCGCTTCACTCAAGCCGGCTTCGTGCCCACGTGCACGCAGACCATCCCTCCGGAGAGATCGTGGAAGTGGACGTCTACCAGGCCGGCGCGCCCCATCGACGCGCAGAGCTCCTCACGCGTCTTGAACACCTTGAGGGAGTTCGGAAGGTACTGATAGGCCTGCGCATCGCCGCCCAGCAGGCGCGCCACCCACGGCGAGAGGTGGTAGAAGTACAGGAAGAACAGGGGGCGCAGCAATGGGTTGCGTGGCTTGGCAATCTCCAGCGCCACCACCTTTCGGCCGGGACGCACGGCGCGGGCCATCTCCCGAAAGGTCTCGTCGATGTCGGTGACGTTGCGGAGCCCGAAGCCGATGGTGGCGCAGTCGAAGGCGTCGCTGGGAACCGGAAGTGCTTCCGCCTCGCCGACCACCATCCGGATCCGCGTTCGAAGCCCCAGTCGCTCCAGCTTGGCACACCCTTCGCGAAGCATCGGCTCGGAGAGGTCCACACCCACCGCCCGGCCCGTCGCACCCGCCGTCTCGATGGCGAGGTCTCCCGTCCCCACCGCCACGTCCAGCGCGATACCCTGTGGCGGGCACTCACACTCCCGCACGGCAAAGCGGCGCCACCGATGGTGCAGTCCCATGCTCAGAATGCTGTTCAGCCGGTCGTAGCCCCGTGCCACACGGCCGAACATCGCCCGTACCCGCTCTCGCTTGCTCTCCATGCCGCCATGCACTCCCGCGGAATTGTATCCGCTGAAGTGGGATGAATCGGCGCGTCGCCGGCATGAAACAGGCGCCGGGGGAACTCCCCCGGCGCCACTACCTCACCCTGCTTGTCAGGCGGCTAGGCGTCGCCGTCCATCACGGCGGAGCGCGTCGCCACGGCGGCCGTAGCTGTCTTTCCGTTCGAAGGAGCGGCCGGGGCCGACGTCAGCGGGATGCGCGGCGTGATCGAGGTGCTCTGGACGGTGGTGCTCGCGATGGTGGTTTCCCGCATGGCCGTGTCCCGCCGGGCCGGCGTCTCCTGCGCTGCCATCCGCTCCCGCTTGGTTCCCATGATCTTCTCGAAGGTGGCGAGCGCCTGCGCCACCACCTGGTCC
>CAYQDT010000328.1:0-5256 GCA_964416225.1 uncultured bacterium | reverse complement strand
TGAACGGCGCCCTGCCGTTCGCAAACCCTGCCGGCGGCACTCCGGCACCGGACGCTCCGTTCGTGATCAGCCTCAAGACGGGCTGGAACATGATCGGCAGCGTGCGGAAGACCAACATCAGCTGGGTGAATGTCCGGGTGCGAACGAGCACCGGCGACTTCACGATGCAGCAGGCCTACGCGAACGGGATTATCCAGAACGGCCTCTGGACCTACCAGGAGGGCTACTACCCCGCCAACACGATGCAGCCGTACCAGGGCTACTTCGTGCGGGCGCTCCAGGACTGCTCCCTGGTTGTCCCGGTCACGGACTCGCCCGCCGCCATGGCCGCCCCGACCATCCTGAAACCAATGGCGCAAGCTCCCGCTCTCCCTGCGGCCTCCCAGGCCGCGGGGAACGAGCGGGCGGGCCTCGCGCTCGCAAGCAACTCCACGGAGCTGCCGTCGCTACCGGCGGCTCCGGCTCGGGACCACGCTCATCCGCTCCGCTCGCCGTTCGAGAGCCTGGGCAGCTACCTGCGTCCCCGGCTCTGGAGCGCGGCACGACGCGGCTAGGCAAGCGCAGAAACCAACCAACTAACTGCAACAGGCAGAGGAGGTAGAACGAGGTGAAATTCTTACGCAGCCACCCCAGACGCCGCGGGTTGGCGCGCTTGCTGACCTTCCTGCTGCTGGCGCCGTACCTCACGGTCGCGCCGGCGCCGGCCGTTCACGCGCAGCGCACCAACCCGGACGTCTACGTCCTGGACTTCAACAACCGAACCCCGATCGGCGGCCAGCTCCTTGGCAAGGTCGCTGCGGCGCAGGTCTCGCTCCAGCTCTCCGAGTCCAACAACTGGAACGTCGCGCCGGACGCACAGGTCCAGCGGCGCATCCAGGAGCTGAACCTGCGCCAGCCTTTCGACCGGGTCGCCCGCGTGCAGATCGCCAGCGGCGTCGATGCCACGGAAGTCGTCTACGGCGATATCACCGATGCCCGGGTGACCACGTCGCCGGACACCCGCGCGTACGTCAAGATCCAGGTGCTCGTCGAGGACATCCGGACGGGCGAGCTGGTGAACGGCGCCATTGCCGACGCCTACAGCACCCCCCGGATGGGCTTCAGCGGCGACGCGGACGTGCTTCTTGAGGAAGCGCTCGGCAAAGCGGCGTTCAAGGCCCGTGAGTTCATGGACCGGTTCCGGCTTCCGGAAGGCACGGTTCTGAACACCACCGTGATCGGCTCCGGTCCGACGGAGACCACCGACGCGCTGCTGAATATCGGCGCCCGCCAGGGCGTGCGGCGCGGGATGATCATGATCGTCACCCGCCAGCGAGACGTCGTCGGGCGTCTGCGGGTCACGAACGTCGACTCCGAAATCACCACCGCCCGCGTGATCGAGAACAATCTCGGCGTGCGCCCCGAAGATCGCGCCCGCGCCATCTTCAGCTTCGCCGACTTCCCGGTGACCCGCTCCCGGACGCGCGCGATGGCGCCTGCCGCGGGTGTGCTCCTGGCCTCCAGCGCGGCGGCACCGCAGCCGACGACGGGCGACGCCCCCGTGAAGGTGAGCAAGGCGGCGAGGAACGACGAGTTCCTGCCGGCACGCGCCCGCACCGAGGGCGGCACCCAGCTCGCCCAGGCCACCACGCAGGCCCCGCCGCCGGTCGTCGTCGACGAGCCGACGGTCGACCGTGACACCGGCGAGCGCGCTTCGGCCGGCCACCACAAGCTGATCAGCCAGAGCGCATTCCGGATGCTCGTCGGCGGCCTGCTCGTGCTGGGCATCCTCGCCATCGGCGGGCAGGGCGGCGCGAATGCCCAGCGCCCCTCCGGAGTCGACGCCTTCGCCTTCCAGTACCGGATCGGCGCGCCCGGTGCGGTGATCCGCGTCCACTGGGATCGCCCTCGAACCGTTCCCGTTAGCTCCGTCGCGCAGTACGTGATCTACCGGGCGGATACGACGGGCAACCTGCAGATCGTCGGCGCGACCCAGGGCGACACGCTCCATTCGTTCGACGATACGGAGGCTGTCCGGACGCTGAACAACGTCTACACGAGCCCGCCCGGGACCATCGGGCCCACGGCGGCGACCGTCACCAACGCGCCTGGGATCACGCCCGGACAGCAGTACCGGTATCAGATCGCCACGGTCTTCTACCAGGGTGAGCTGAACAACGCCGGATCCGGCGGAAACGGAAACGGGAACGGAAACGGGAACGGGAACGGAAACGGGAACGGCAATGGAACCGGGACCGGGGCGGGCGGCAACAACCAGGGACCGCTGGAAGTCTCTCCCCTCTCGGTGAGTACGCCCTGGGTCACGGCGATCGCGCCGCCGCTCATCGTGCAGCCGACCGCCGGTCAGCAGGTCAACCTGGCGCAGCTCAACGTGACGTGGCAGAAGTCGGCCGGTGCGGACCAGTACCTGATCTGGATCAGCAAGGACCAGCGCTTCAGCAACAAGGCGGTCTTCGGACCCTTCCAGGCCTCGCGCCCCGAAGATGACGGGAACCCCACCGCTTCCGTCACGATCGACGCGCGCAGCGCCAAGCTCGCGAGCTCCAGCACCGCCTACATTACCGTGGGCGCCTACAGCTCGGTGGATCAGAACCGGCCGCGGCCGTTCGGCGCCATCTTCAGCCCACCGGTCGCGATGCAGCCGCAGACCTCTCCGCCCCCGCCCCCGGGAGCACCCGGCCACAGCAAGGGCCCCGGAGACGGTACCGGCCTCACCTCCGGAAACGGCCATAAAGGCAAGGGCAAGTCCGGAAAGTAAACTCACTCACCGCCGTTCCCCGGCATTGTCGTCCGGGGAACGGCTCCCTAGACGTTCTATTCTCAGCAGGCAGCGCTTGGCGGGGAGTGTTCGGATGTCATCTAAACTGATTAATAAGTACACCTGTGGATTGACGCTGTTGGCCGGTGCAGGCCTCATGTGGGGAGCGGTAACCGGTCCGGCGCGGGGCGCGGTGCCCGGCAAGCAGGGCTTGCCCTGGGCCTTCGCGGGCGTCGGCTTGCAGCCGCAGGCCCCTCCCTTCGTCCCCGGCCAGGCGGTGGTCCGCCTTGCCTCCGGTGCCGACGCGCAGGCACTCGCCGCGGCGCTGGGCATCCATGTGAAGCAACAGCTGCAGTTCGCGCCGAACACCTACCTCCTGGACGGGATTGCGGGCGACGTCAACGACGCGGTCAACCTCCTCAACCGCACGCCCGGCGTGCTTCGCGCGAACGTCAACCTGATTTACCACGGCGCGGCGCTGCCGACCCAGACTCCCAACGACCCGCTCCAGACGCAGCAGTGGGCGCTCCAGATGCTCAACGCGCAGACGCTCTGGAACATCACCGTCGGCGAGCGGTTGGTGGACGGGCCCGCCCGCAACGTCCTCGTCGGGGTGATCGACTCCGGCTTCGAGACGGCCCATCCGGACCTGGCCGACAACCTGGCGCCTGGTGCGTTCGACTTCGTGCGGAACGCGCCGTATGACGAAAGTCTCATCCCCAACACCGCGTTCGCCACCCACGGGTCTAATGTCGCCGGCGCGGTGGCGGCCGTGACCAACAATAGCACTGGCATCGCGAGCCTCCCCTGGGAAGGGGTCAAGGTACTCGCCTGCCACGCGGGGGATAACTTCAACATCCCCGGCAACCCGCAGTCCGAGCCGATCGTCACGAGTGCCGCCGCGGTCGACGCGATCTATTACTGCATCCAGCAGCAGGCGGATGTGATCAATATGAGCTTCGGCGTTCAGGGCACCACGGTGCCGACGTCCGGCGCTCCCTACACGCCCGACCCGCTCGTGCAGCAGGCGGTCCACGACGCCTACCAGAAGGGCATCGTGCTGGTCGGCTCGAGCGGCAACTACCGGCAGCTCTTGAGCGGCACCACCAGCCAGCAATCGCCGCCCGTGCAGTTCCCCGCGAACCAGCCGGAAGTGATCGCGGTGGGCGCCGTCGGGGCGAGCGGCGAGCTGGCGTACTACTCGAACGGCGGGCCAGAGCTGCAGTTCGTGGCGCCCGGCGGCAACATCTCCACCTTCAACAGCTTCGACCCGTCGCGCCTGGTCGTCACGACCGACTCGCTCAACTCGATTTTCTCCGATTTTGAAGGCCTGCCGGCCGGCTACGTCTACACGCAGGGGACCAGCATCGCCGCCGGCTACGCCTCCGGTGCGATCGCCACGCTCATTACCCAGGGCGCGCGCGACGCCACGCTCTCGCCGACGGAGCAGGTCGAGAGGATCCGGATGATCCTGCGAAAGACGGCCCAGAACCAGTTCGGCGCGCGGAGCAATGACTTCGGCTACGGCGTGATCGATCCGGCGGCGGCGCTGCAGGAGTTCAGCCCCACGATCGACGTCAGCTCGCCGACACCCGGCAGCACCACCGCGAGCTTCGCCGAACCCCTGAACGCCGTCATCACGCGCCCGCAGCTCGCGCCCGTCGTCGGCGGCGCCCCCGGGGACTACGTCCGGACCGCGGCGACCCTTAATCCCGGCGACTTCACGGTGCTGCGCAACGGCGCGGACATCACCGACCAGGTAACCTCCGATCCGCAAAGCGGCGCCGTGCATTTCACGCCGGACGTGCAGACCCACTATTCGGTCGGCGTCAACGACCTTGACATCACCGCGAACGACGCGAACGTGCCGGGTCTCACGCGCAGCCTGTCAGGCCCCGCGGCGGGGCACGTGCCGGCGCGCTACTTCCGCTTCCGGGTGACGCCGCGCGTGGAGCAGGCCGGTTTGAAGCTGCTAAGCGTGCCGTACCAGCTCCTGCACGACAGCACCGATCCCGACCACAGCCCGGACAACCTCGTCTTCCTCTTCGGCGGAAATCTCGTGCGGCTCGCGCGGTGGCTGCCGGATCAGAAGCGGTACGCGATCTACGACATCAACGGTTCGCCGCAGGACCCGGAGGCGGCGCTTACCACCTCCTCCGCCGGGGTGGCGCATCCGCCGGTAGGAATCGGGTTCTTCGCCCGGGTGATCAACCAGACGCAGGTCCAGCTCCTCGGCAACCAGGAAACGGCCGCCGTCTACGAGATCCCGCTCCAGAGCGGCTTTAACCTGATCGGCGACCCCTATGCCTTCTCGGTCCCGTGGAACGCCGTCAGTGTCCGCTACGGGAATGAGATCATCTCCATCAGTGAGGCGGCGCAGCGCAAGCTGATCAGCAACGTGCTCTGGAGCTACGACGGCGGCACCTACACCTTCCAGGCGCTTCCCAACGGATCGCTCAACCCGTGGGAGGGCAACTGGGTGCAGAGCTTCGCCAACC
>CAYQDT010000327.1:0-5266 GCA_964416225.1 uncultured bacterium | reverse complement strand
ATCCACGTCACCGGCTTCGAGCATCCCTATATGAAAAACTGGTGGGTCCCGGGCACCACCATCGGCTACGAGCATACCTTCACGAACGCACTTGCGGACTTCCTCAAGGGGCTGGCCACGAAGAACCCGGCTCACCCTACCTTCCGGGACGCCCTGAAGACCCAGCTCGTTTTAGATGCGGTTCTGGAATCCGCGCGGACCGGCCGGTGGGTCGACGTGGCGCTCTGATTCGACCGTCCGGTGACCGGTGCTCCGCCCGGACCGAACCGACTTTGATACCGACCGCCCGCTCGCCCGTGCGAGCTTCCCCCAAGAAAGAAAGAACGATGAAGTTTGGAATGAACCTGCTGCTCTGGACCGCCGAGACGACGGAGGCGCATTTCCCGCTGCTCCGCCGGCTCAAGGAGATGGGCTATGACGGCGTGGAGCTGCCGCTGTTCGGCCCGCCGCAGCCGGGCGTGCGCGCGGAGCTGGACAACCTGGACCTCGGGCGTACCGCGGTGTGCGTCTGTCCCGCGGAAGCCAACCCGATCGACCCGGACCCGGCAATCCGCCGCGCGGCGGTCGACTTCCTGAAGCAGCGCGTCGATTGGTCCGCGGAGCTGGGCGTCGAGACGCTGTGCGGGCCCATCCACTCGGCCCTGGGCCAGTTGAAGGGACGCGGACGCACGCCGGAGGAATGGGGCTGGTGTGTGGACGTGCTGCGGGAAGCCGCCGAGCACGCGGGTCAGGCCGGCGTCAAGCTCTCCGTGGAGCCGCTGAACCGCTTCGAGGTCTACTTCCTGAATACGAATGCGGATGCGAACCGCCTGGTGGCGGAGGTCGGGCACGCCGCGGTCGGCTACCTCTACGACAGCTTCCATTCGAACATCGAGGAGCGGGACATCTATCACAGCCTCGTCGACAACGCCCGGGGGATCAACCACCTCCACATCTCGGAGAACCACCGCGGCACGCCCGGCACGGGACACGTCCACTGGGCCGAGACCTTCCGCGCGATCCGGGACAGCGGGTACGACGGCTGGCTCACCATCGAGGCGTTCGGACGCGCTCTGCCCGAGCTCGCCGCGGCGACCTGCATCTGGAGGGACCTCTTCGACAGCGAGGAGGAGGTGGCGCGGGAAGGGCTCCGCTTCATGCGAAACGGCTGGGAAACGGCCTCCCGCTGAGGGGCGGACGCATGCGTGGCGTCGAGGCGGGGCCGGCCCCGCCTCGAACCGCTCCCCTCAGCGCGTTCCCGGCTCCCGGCTGTGCCGCCCGGCCGGGATCGGTGCTCCCAGCGGGATCAGGTGGCGCCGGATATCCGCCGCGTATCGGATCTCGCTGTCATCCTCGGGCGCGTAGCCGATCACCTGGCGGGCGTTTGCGATGCTCCAGAATTTCCGCAAATTGTCCGAGATGCCGTAGAAGATCTGGAACGGAACCCCGTATAGGTCGCGGATCTCCTCCGCCTCGACGCTCTTCACGAAGAGCTGCGTCATGTCCCGGGCGCTGATCCAGGCGCCGAGGTCCCGGTGGTAGCCGACCGGGTCGCCCGTGAACCGCTCCGGATCGATCTCCCGGGGTGCCCCGATGCGGAGCTGGACGACCTCCAGCTGGCGGCCAAGGCCTCCGCTGGCGAAGACGAATCCGAGGTGCTCGTACGCCTCCTTGGCCCAGCCGTAGAAGTTGTCGCTGACGGCGCGCTCCCATGGGCCCACGATGTCCCGCTCCTTCATGTGGACCAGGTGCTCGTACCAGTCGGCGGCGTGGTTGCTGCTGGCCACCACGACCCGCCTCACGCCCTCCTGGTGGGAAAGCTGATAGACGCGGAACGCCAGGTCGACGTTGTCTCGCTCGGCGTAATAGGCGTCCCAGCTCCGGCTGCCCATGCCGCCCGCGGGGTGGATGTACCCGATGTGAATCACGGCATCCATATCCCGAAACAGCGGCCGGAGGCTCTCGATATCGTCCCGCAGCAGATCGACCACCCGGATTCCGGGCACCTGCTCCCCATCCCGGTCCGTGTCCCGGACGTCCACCAGCGTGCAGTCGAACCGCTCCCGGAACGCGGGCAGCATCTGCGCCGCCACGTATCCGGCGGCTCCCGTCACCAATACACGTCGCTTTCCCATGCCACTCTCCTCCCGCCCCAGTTAGCGCCGGGAGAGGGGAGGCCCTTCTCCGACGCCCGCCCTTGAGGCGAAGATGCCCGCGGCGGGGAGGCCGGCGGAGAATTGAATAGAGAGCAAGCGCCTCCCGGGCCGGCGCGCGGGAACTTGCCGCCGAGAATCTGCGGATATTACACCGGTACGCCGCTCGCCCGAACGGAACACGCCCATGAAGCTGATCATCGCCGTCATCGCTCTGGTTCTCGCCACCGTCACGATGGCCCACGTCATCGAGATTTCCGCCCGGCCCGATACGGGCAAAGTGGGGCGACATGTCGAAGGCGAGCACGAACACTAGAGGTCCGGCCGGCTCCCGCCGGACCGCGTGAGGCTCACCCCTCGCTCGCTCCTCGCCTTGACCCGCCGCCGGTCTTTTACCGCCCCGGCAGGAACCCGGGGGGCCTCCGCCGAAACGGGGGGGCAGCTATGGCCGACATCCCCTATTTGCGTCTGCTGCGCGGCCGCCCCTGGCTGGTCCTCGGCGTGGCGCTCGCGCTGCTGATCGGCAGCCTGGCGCTCTGCGCACCGCTCCTTACGCGGCACAGCCCCACGGAGCACGTCCTTTCCGGAGCGCTGCCGGCGCCGCCGGGCCCTGGGCTTCCGTTGGGCACCGACTCCAGTCAGCGCGATCTCTGGAGTCGGCTGCTGTACGGCGCGCGGAACTCCCTGGCGATCTCGCTCGGGGCGACGGTGCTGGCCACGACGCTGGGTCTGGCCGTCGGAGTGACCGCCGGCTACGCGGGCGGACCGGCGGACGCAGTCCTGATGCGGGTCACGGACGTGGCGATGGCGTTCCCCGCCGTGCTGCTCGCCCTCGCGCTCGGGGCCGTCCTTCCGTACCGCAACGTGCTCACACTCATCCTGATCATCGGCCTGGTGAACTGGACGGCTGCCGCCCGCATCTTTCGCTCGGAAACCCTCACCCTGCGCGAGCGGCTCTATGTGGAAGCTGCCCGGGCGCTCGGAGGAGGACACGGCCGCATCCTGACCCGCCACGTGCTGCCGCACCTCCTGCCCACCATCCTTTTCGTGGCGAGCATGAGCGGCGCCGCGACCATTTTGCTGGATGCCGGGCTATCCTTCCTGGGGGTCGGGCTGCCGGATCCCACGCCGACCTGGGGCTCGACACTCAAGGATGCGCAGAACTTCTATTCCGTCGCACCATGGCTCGCCATCTGCCCCGGCCTCGCGGTCCTGACCACGGTGGCGGCGTTCAACCTGATCGCTTTCGACCTGCGCCGCCACCTCAGCCGCCGGCTGAACGTCTAGCCCAGTCCCTTCACCAAGGAGCCACGGAGACACGGAGAGGCAGCGGGATGGAGAGTGAGGACACGAAGGTTGCAGGGCGTCGCCGTCATGGTGCGCCGCATGGCACACCCGCACTCACCACACCCTCACCCTCGTGTCGCACCTCTGCGGGGTGTGATTTCGTCATCAACCATCCGGGCCGGCGGAAGGCCGGGCAGCCGCGCCGGGCTCCCGGGCTGCTCCGATCCGCTCCGATCTCGCAGCGCCAAGCTCTGAGCACTCGATCATGCGAACTCCGACCTCCCTTTCCCTGCTGCTCCTGGTGAGCGGAGCCCTGGTGGGCGGCTGCGGCGGAAGCGGGTCGCGTAGTTCCGGGACCGCGGGCGCCGAAACCGGAGGCGGAGCGGCCGCGAAGAGCCTCACCGCGGTGACCGCGGACGACGTGAAGTCCGTCGACCCGGCACTGGCCTACGACACCTGGTCGACCGCGGTGGTCCACGCGTGCACGCGGCGTCTGGTCGACTACGACGGGGATGGCAAGCTGGTCCCGGACCTGGCCGTGAAGTGGGAAGAGAGCGCGGACCGGAAGAGCTACACGTTTCACCTCCGACCGGACGCGAAGTATGCAGACGGCGCGAGCATCCAGGCGGGTGATTTCGTCTCCGCCCTGCGGCGCGCGCAGAATCCGAAAACCGCATCGCCCGGCGCCTCGTTCTACGGCGCGATTGCCGGGATGGAAGCGCCCGACCCGCAGACGCTGGTGCTCCGACTGAAGGCGCCCGAGCCGACCCTGCTGAATGAGCTGGGCATGACGTTCGCCGCGCCGCTGCCGGAGGGCGCCGACCTCAAGACGAAGAGCAGCGGGCCGTATCGCCTGCAGTCCTTCGAGCCGGGACGGCAGGTGGTCCTGGAGCGCAATCCCCACGACGCCGGTAACCGCGCCAACCTCTCCCGAATAACGCTCCAGCTCCGGGTGGAGGAGCCCCTACAGCTCACCCGGTTCCGCTCCGGGGAAGTGGATCTGCTCCCGGGTATACCGCCCGCCGAGTATGCGCGCGTGATGGCCAGTCCCGCCGAGAAGCGGCAGGTGGTGCAGGGCACCGTCAACCAGACCTGGTACTTCGGGATGAACGTCACCCGCGCGCCGTGGAACAACCCGAAGATCCGGCGCGCCGCCCTGCTGGCGATGAACCGGCGGGTCCACGCGGAGCTGAGCGGGGGAGGGGTCCCGGCGAACGGAATCCTGCCGCCACACGTGCCGGGATACGATCCGGCGCGAAAGCTCCCGGAGCAGAGCCTGGAGCAGGCAAAGAGGCTGGTGGCGGAGGCGGGCTACGGCGGCGGCGTGCCGAAGTCGACGATGTGGCTCGCGGCGAACGGCCAGTACCCGCGCCATGCGGAGCAGATCCGGAGCGATTTGGCCGCCGCCGGGATCCCGGTGGAGCTCAAGGCGGTGACTTTGAGCCAGTACCTGTCCGGGTATCGCAACAACGCCGACTGCTGGTACGGCGGCTGGTACCCGGATTACCCGGACGCCGGCAATTTCCTGGAGCCGGTGCTGCAGGGGCGGCAGATCCCGCCCGCCGGCTCCAACGCCGCCCATTATAACAACCCGAAGGTGGACGCGCTCCTCGGCCGGGCGCATCAAACGCCTCTGGGCCCGCAGCGGAACGCGCTCTACCACCAGGCGGAGGACCTCCTGCTGGAAGACCTGCCCTGGATTCCCCTCTACTTCGAGGTCGAGACCCGTTACTTCCGGCCGGGAGTCACCGGCGTGACCGTGCACCCGGTCTGGCGCCAGATGCTCACCGGGATCAGCAAGGGGTAGGCGCGGCGATGGGCCCGTATCTGATCCGACGACTCCTGTG
>CAYQDT010000326.1:0-5275 GCA_964416225.1 uncultured bacterium | reverse complement strand
TCGCGGATTGCGCCGCTTGATCAAAGAGGACGATGCCTCCCGGCGCGTCTGACCCGGATTGCCGTATTCCAGCCGCCCGGGTCTTTCACCCGGCGGCTTCCGCCGCCTGATTGCTGTCCGGTACGCGGACCCATGCGGTCCACCGCCCTTATCGGAAACCGGCTTCGCCGGTCCAGGCGTTCTGAATTCTCCCCGGCAAACCCGCAACCCCGAGCACCTGCACTCACTTTGGCGACAATCATCAACGGTGACAGCGACTTCCGCCGGCTGTCGCTGTGCCACGGTCCCGAGCACCTGCCGATTCGTGCTGAAAAGCGGGTGGGACAGCGGCGGGATGGGGGACCGTCCTCAATTGTGAGACGGAAAAAACTGCTGCCGAACTGCAGCGAACCCTGGTCCGTCACAGCGTCTGTCATCGCCACGGTGACTGCTGATCTCTGGTCAACGTCGCGAAGCGGCGGTACGGGCCGGCGGCCGTCAGGCGCCGGCGGTACGGCGAACTCTGGTCCGTCCATCCGCTCGGGGGACGTGGGGTGCAGTGATGTTATTGCGTGCTGTTGACCGGCACCTCGCGGACCGCCTTTGGGCCCAATACGCCCGGACCCGGGACCCTCGGACTCGAGAAGCAATCATCCGCCAGTTCGAGCCTCTCGCCTATTCCCTGGCCGGCCGGTTTGGGGGGCGCGGGTTGGAGGACGAAGACCTCCGCCAGGTGGCGCTTGTAGGACTGATCAAGGCGGTCGACCGCTTCGACCCGCACAGCGGAAACCGGTTCACGACCTACGCGGTGCCGACCATTGCCGGGGAGATTCGCCGTCATTTTCGCGATCATGCTTGGCGATTCCACGTTCCACGAAGGCTTCAGGAGCACGTACAACGGATGGACATGGCCACCCGGAAGCTGACGGAGCGTCTCGGTCGCCTCCCGCGGCTCGAGGAGATCGCCGCACACTTGAATGTGGATGAGGCGGAGCTTCGCGACGTGCTCGTCCTCCGGGACAGCGACCGCGTGTTGTCGCTCGATCGCGAGGAGTACCTTTCCAGTGCCGGCCGTATCTGTGTTCTCGAGGACGTCCTCGGCGGTCTCGACGAGCGCCTGGAAGCGCGTGAAAGTGCCATCAGCGTCCGGCAGGTCCTCCCGAAACTGCAGCCGGAGTATCGCTTGGTCATCGAGATGCGCTACTTTCAGCAGATGACACAGCGGGAGGTGGCCGAGCAGTTGGGCGTGTCCCAGATGCAGGTCTGCCGCCTGGAGCGGCGGGCGCTGGCGCAGCTCCGCCTGCACCTCGCCCGGCAGTGATCTCCGCGCGACGTGAGCCGATACCAGGCGCCCTGCGGCCCGCCCATGACTGCGGGAAGCTCGTCACCGGACAGCTGCGTCCAGCCGCATGCGCACTGATGGTTATCGAGCGACCAGTACGGAGCAGCGGGCGTAGCGCAGGACACCATCCGCCACACAGCCGAGTACCCAGCGCTCGAATAGAGAGCTGGTCCGGGCACCGAGAGCGATGAGGTCTGCATGGCACTCCTCCGCCAGACGGAGGAGCTCCGCCGCGGGACTCCCCATGCGCACCACCGGGCAGCAGGAGCGTCCCAGCGCGGTGAGCGACTCGCACACGTTCTCCAGGACCTCCTCCGCGGCTCGCCGCTCTTGCTCCGAATCGGCGCAGTAGAGGGGTGCCTGGCAGTAGGGCAGTTCGGGAGCCGGGTCCGGCGGCCGCAATACAGTGGCGACCGTGATGCGGGTGTCGGGCGGAAGCGGGCAGCGAACCAGCCAGTCGGCAGCCCGATCGGCGCCATCCGAGGTATCCGCGGCGAGGAGAATGCTCCGAATCTTACAGTGCGCCGGGCGGGCCACCAGCACGCAGCATGGCGCCCGGTCCGCCACATACTGTGCGACGCTGCCCAGGAGCAGACCCCCGATGCCGGTGAGGCCGCGGGATCCGGTGACCACCAGATCCGCGCGGGTCTCGCGCGCGCACTGGACGATCGCGCGGGCCCCGTGTCCCAACAGCACGGAGTGCGTTGCCGCAATGCCGCGGCAGGCAAACTCGCCCGCCACGCGTGCAACGAGCCGGTTTGGGGGCTCAAGCCGGCGGACACCGGCCAGCTCCAGGAGCCGCTCCACACCCCGATCCAGGACCGTACAGACGCAGATCCGGCTCCCGGGCGGAAGTCCCATCTCCCGCAGGAAACCCGCCGCATCTTCGGCACAGGGCGATCCGTCGGTGGCGAAAAGCACATTCCACATGGTGCAACTCAAGAGCCGCGATCGGAATGCCCCCCGCGAGGCACCGATCGAGCGGACGGATCCCTTTCGGCGATCCGATGGGTCAGGTTGGCCGGGTCGGTGCCGGCAAGCGGCCCGTTCGAGCGAAAAGGCGTTCGGTCCCGCCGGTATGGCGCCCGGCCAACCCGCCGGGCTGGAGTCCCCTGCTTCACGTCTACCCGAATCCCGATCCTGGCCCAACCGAATCCGGCTGGGACCCGAACCGTTCCTTCCGCTTGAGCGCGGGGCTCCTGGGTCCCCGGACGGGGAGAGCCAGACGGCGGCGTTGTCCACGGCAGACCGGGGCGCCGCATTCCCACGTGGCGGAGGTTCCTGGCTCCCCCGTACGGACGGCGGTGGCAGCCTCTCGCGCGAGGAGGATCGCGGCCTGGACCGCCCGCTCTGCCGGGCTCCCGGGTTCGCCAGCAGTACCCGGGCCGGTCACGTTTAACCGGACGATCATCTCCGCGAACCGATCGCCAAGGCGTGTGAGCCGGTGCAGGAGCGTCAGCAGCGCGTCCCGGTACGGTTCACTGACGCGCGACGGATATCGGACCTGATGATCCACTTCGCACCAGGCCTCCTCAAAGAGGGTGCGCACCTGGAGCTCGATGCGGAGGGGCGCGGGACCCTGCCGGACAGGGATGGAGTAATGGACGGATCGGTATTCACCCGACGTGAGACGGATGCGGCACCCACGACTGGTGAATGGCTCCAGTGCGTCACCGACCACCACACTGGCTTCGGGGGCCTCCTCGAGCTGCCAATGGTTGAGGACGAACGAGTGGATCGCCGTCCAGTCTTCCGGAAGCCGGTGAAGAGCCCGCACCCCGATCAGATCGCCGATGACCGACGGATAGCTGTCGGCGGTGATCTCCAAGGACGGGTTCTGCAAGCGCTTGCGAATGATCTTGGCAACCAGGTGGTCGGGATCCTTGATCCGGGTGCGGACCGAATGCACTTCCGGAAGTCGGCGGAGCACCCCCGCCAGCTCCTCCGCATGCCGGTCCAGATCCGCAAGCGCGGCGGAATGCCGCCGGCGAACCTCGAAGAGGAGCTCCCGGCTCAACCCGGACCGGGCAAGGGCAGCCCTGCCCAGCCCCAAACGCCGAAGATAACTCTCCCCGCAAAACTCAGCCATGCACCCCGCCCGGAGCGTCACCCCAAATCACGCGAGCCGCGACCGGTTCGAGCCGTACCTCAGAGTCTCCGGGTGCCGTGGCCGTGAAACAGGTTTCAGCCCCGTCGGAGAAGGGTGCGCCCGCATACCGTGCCTCCCTGGCCCGCCCCTGGTGCCGCACGCAATCCCGGCGGCAGCGGGAGCGCACCGGGGTGTTATAACGAGGCCGCACCGCCTCCGAGACCTGGGCTAGCGCGGGTCCTGGGATGACCGCGCCGCCATTCCCGGGAACGGAGTATCGGTCGGCGGGTCCGGGGGGACAAAGCCGTCCGGCCAGTGGGTGGCCGAATCAAAGGAGGTACCCGTGAGGTCGGCGCCCCACAGAACGGCACCGAGGAGGAAGCAGCCGCACAGGTTCGCCCCGGATAAGTCCGCATTGAGTAGGTTGGCGCGCCACAGCCTGGCGCCGCAGAGATCCATCCCGCGGAAGTTTGCTTCACACAGGCACAAGGTGCTCAAGTCCGCGCCGGCGAGCGTCTCCGCCGCCACGTGTAAGAGCACGCGTCCACTGTGTCGATGCCGGATATCCACCATGGAAGTGCCTCACCCGAGGAGCAAGCAGCAACCGGCTATCTCTATTGGCGTCACTGCTAACAAATAGGATTTCCGCTTTTCGGTTGTGTGAATAACTTTCTGAAACCCTTTGCATCCGAGGGCGCGCCGCCATGACTGGGAGCCAGCGCCCGGTATCCGCCTGTGGAAGCGCGGCGGCTGCGAAGGCGCGACTCTACGAGTGACCACGGGGCCGCTACGAATGAATGACCGGCCGGCTGCTTCCCGGCGAGGCTGGTGAACGCGCTCCCGGGCACGCACCTTCCGCATACGCCCCGCCATCTCCCGCGAAGTTTTAGAACCGGACAGGAAACACACAATCAGATACATTGCAGTTTAAGAGGGTTCTACCTCGAGGCCGGAAAGGATTTCCTTCCAGGCAACCGACAACCAGTTCTTACGAGGAGCTCCGCTCGTTTCGCGTGCCCGCCCCAGAGGGATTAATGCGAACGCCGCCGGTCATTTCACAGGACCTGCTCCGGTTATTCTGCAGCGTCAGCACCGCGCTGGCGCAGGCGCCGGATCGCGAGCGGTTGCTCCGCGTCCTCGTCGAGAGCCTCCCCGTAGTCTGCGCAGCGGACGCCGCAGTGGTGCTGCTGCCCGCGCGGGACGGCGGACTGGCGATTGCGGCCGCCCGCGGCACGGTCGAGGCCCAGGTCGGCGCAGGCGTCGCGCCGGAAGAGATCAATCAACCGCCGACCGCGCGCGCATTGCTGCAAGCGCACGCGCGCGATGAGGCGCTGACCATCCGTCTCGGGAGCGCGGCGGAACAGGGTTACGTCCTCCTGCGCCGCCGCGAGTCCGCAGAGACGCCGCTGCATTCCGACCAGATGATCCTCCTGGAGACTCTTGCCGGGCAGGCAGGTTCCGCGCTGGAGGATGCCGAGCGGCGGAAGGCGGAAAGGGCCGCGGCGGCCCGCTACGAGAAGCTCTTCGAGGGAGCTCCGGACGGGTTGCTGGCCATTGACCGGAATGGCCGGGTGACACTGTTCAACCCGGCTGCAGAACGCCTTTTTGGTTACTCCCACAGCGACCTGATCGGTGAGAGCTTCGAATGCTTGATCCCGGAACGGTATCGCGCTGATCACCGTGACCATTTCGCCCGCTACCTGCTGGACCCGGAGGCCCGGGTCATGGTCTTCCCCGACGGCGGCTACCGCCCCGCCTACAACATCGGGTATGCCGCCACCACCGACGGCCAGGTGATCGTCGGGGTGAGCGTGCTGAGCACCGGCAGTGACATGGGGCAGATCACGCCCATGCTCGACCAGATC
>CAYQDT010000325.1:4641-5289 GCA_964416225.1 uncultured bacterium | reverse complement strand
CACCCGTATGCGGGTCGGTGCCGCAACACACTGAACCGCACTGCGACCACATCCGACCCACGTCCCTTGCGCCTCGTGGCGCTTTCCGCTCGCTGCGGGCGCCTGTTGGGGCGGAGGTCGCCCATCCGGCACTCGCCGCGCGGCGCCGGGCGACACGGCCTCCCGCGCCATGTTCACCCGCGGTCGGTCGACACGCTCGGACGGCATGGCCCGACCCGCTCCCTTGTCGACACGCCGCTTTCACGGCGGCCTCTCCGGATGCTGCGGATAAAGCGCGGGCACCCGCCGCTAAGGGCGGGCGCCCGCGTCCTTCTTCACGCGGCAAGCAGGAAGCTTGCTGCGGGCGCGGTAACTGCCACTCAGCCTCACAGAGCCCACTGCGGACATGTTGGTGGTCCGGGACCGGTCTCCGGCTCTGCTCTTCAACGCGGAAAGCGAGGGATTCCAATGGCAGCATCCACAGGCGCGGATACCACGGGCCTCACCGGCGAGCACGTCACCACTCTGCTGAGCGAAAAGGGAAAGACGATTATCGCGGACAGCGTGGTCGCGAAGATCGCCGGACTGGCGGCGCGGGAAGTCGAGGGCGTGCATTCGCTGGTGGCCAGCGGTCTCGGCCAGACGGTCATCGGTCTGGCGCGCGCCGTC
>CAYQDT010000325.1:0-4631 GCA_964416225.1 uncultured bacterium | reverse complement strand
GGGATCAGGGCATCCTGGTGGAGGTGGGTGAGCGGGAGGCGGCGGTGGACGTCCGGATCTGCGCCGAATATGGGGTAAATCTCCCGGCGGTCGCCGCGGCGGTGCGGAACAACGTGATCGCCCGGGTGGAGTCGATGACGGGGTTGATCGTCAAGGAGGTGAACGTCGTGGTGACGGACCTCTCCTTCCCGGGTGAAGAGCAGGAAGCGCCAGTCCGGCGCGTGGAATAGCCCGTCCCTATGCCGGTGCGGCGGGAGCGCCCGGAGAAAGCACCGAGGCTTTCGTCTCCGGCCTCCCGCCGCACGCTGCCCTGCTCCGCCATGAATCTCTTCAACCGGTTGGTGGTGACCCTGCTGGCGCTGGCGCTTGTCCTGGCCGGGCTTTTCATCTTCCTCGTGGCCGGGGGCGCGCTCGCGCCGGCCGCCATCGCCCCCTATCCGCCGCTGGCCGGCGCGGTTTCGTGGCTGCGCACGTTCGATGGGATCCCCGCTCTTCCTGCCGGGGGTGCGGCCGCGGCCGTCCTGGGTTTGATCGTCCTGACGCTGGAGCTGCGCACTCCCGGCCGCCCCGGAGAGCTCTTGCTCCAGCAGGACGGCCTCGGACTGGTGACCGTGTCCCTGAACGGTCTCCGCCGCCTGGCGGAGCACGTGGTTCATGACGTGCCAGGCGTGGACGCGGTGGTCTCGGACGCGCGGCCCGCTCACGACGGGCTGCATTTCTCGTGCCGCGTGGTGGTCCGACCGGAGGCCAGCACGCCGGAGCTGGCGGACGAGATTCGGAAGCGGTTGGGAGCCGCCGTGGCGCATCACCTGGGACAGCCGGCGGCGCGCATCCATATCCACGCCCGGGTAGGCGCGCTGGAACCGGTCCGGCAGAAGGGGAGGCGGGTCCGCTGATGCAGCTTCAATACAAACGCATCGGAGCAGTGGCGGGTCTTGTAATGGGGTGCCTCATCGTCCGCTTCGGGTTCATCGCGGCCGTCTTCGTCATGGCGCTGGCCGCGGTCGGCTGGACCTTCGGCCGCGTGCTGGACGGCGAGATCGACGTCACGCAGCTTCTGGGACGGCGCGACGATCTCGATTGAGCGGGAATCGCACCGCACCGGTTCCGTCCGGCGCCGATCGATCCAGGGCGCTTCACCTCGCCGCGCCCGCGGAAGGTGACGGTCCGGGCGAGCTCCGGCGGCCGCGACGGCGCGGTGCTGCTGGGACTTCGGTCCCGGATTGCGGTAAGACGGTGGTTAGAGGCGCAGTTTCGCGGCGCCCGACGGGGGGGAGATGAAACGGAGCGTGCTGGCGGCGCTGCATCAAGCGCGAGGCGTGGAATGGATGCCGCTCGGCGGCTGGGAGATCCCGGCCCGTTTCTCCGCTCTGCCCCAGGAATACGAGACGCTACGCTCGGGAGCGGGGCTCCTCGATATCTCGCACGTGACCAAGCTTCGGGTGAGCGGGCGGGATCGCCGCACCTGGCTGCACGGACAGGTGACACAGGAGATCAAGGGGCTGGCGGACGGTCGCGCCGCCTACGCCGCCATCCTCACTCCCCAGGGACGGCTGGTGAGCGATCTCCGGGTCTATGCGGTACCGGACGCGCTCTGGCTGGTGGCGCCGTCCGCCACCGCCGCTCCGGTCGGAGAGTATCTGGATCGCTTCCTCATCATGGAGCGGGCCGAGATCGAAGACCGGTCCGAGGCTTGGGCAGCGCTGCGGGTGATCGGCCCGATGGCCGTCTCGGCGCTGGCCTCGGTGCTCGGAGAGGCGGTCTGCGAGCTGGACCCATGGGAGGTCTCCACCGAGCAGTACGGCGGCGAGGAGCTGTACGCGGCGCGCGTCCCCCAGTCCGGGGAAGAAGGCTTCGACCTCCTCGTCCCGGCGCCGCAGGCGCCCTCCCTCTGGGGGGCGCTCTGCCAGGGGCGGCGGGGGTTCGCGGTCCAGTCGGTGGGCTGGGAGGCGATCAATACCCGCCGCGTGGAAGCGGGAGAGGCGTGGTGGGGCGCGGAGCTGGACGAGACGATCGTCCCCCTGGAGGCACGGCTCGACCACGCCGTCAGCCGGAACAAAGGCTGTTACGTCGGCCAGGAAATCATCGCCCGGATCGACGCCCGCGGCCATGTGAATAACTTGCTGGCCGGCTTCTTGGTCCACGGCGAGGCGCTTCCGGAGCCGGGCGCCGAGCTGCAGGTGGGGGAGAAGAAGGTCGGCCGCGTTACGTCCGCCGTCCATTCACCGGCGCTGGGGAGGCCGATTGCCCTCGGCTTTTTGCGGCGGGAGCACCACGCGCCCGGAACCCGGGTGGAGGTCGTTTCCGCGGCCGGACCGATGGAGCTGGAAGTGACCACGCTTCCGTTTATTCCCCACGCCTACACCACGGAAGGGCTCGCGGGTAGGGCAACCCCCGAGCCCTCGTGATCAGTGAAGGGGCATCCATCCGCTCACGCGGCGGCCTGCCTCCCCTCCACTTCCTCGAGCGTCACCTCCGTGAAGCGAACCTGGCTGGCGAGATCCTGCTCCACTTCCAGCGCAGCCTGAGTGAGACGCTCCTGCGCGTCCAGCACGTCCGCGCCGAGCTCTCCCTGCTCGCGCGCTTCCTGCTCTGCCTGGAAGCGTTGGTGAGATGCCTCGATCACGCTCATCGCTTCCTCAACCGTATCCACCATCGTGACTGCATCCAGATCTTCGGGGTTGATCAGCCGCTGCTCCGCGGGCATCTCCGCCATCCACGCCAGAAACCCGCTCCAGAAGCGGCGGTCCAGCAGGATGACGGGCCGGCGATCCAGGATCTGGAGCTGCACCAGCTGCCACACGTACATGAACTCCAGCAGGGTTCCGATCCCGCCCGGGGCCACGACCACCGCATGTGAAAGGCGGATGAACTCATCCAGCCGGCTGGAGAACCGCTTGTGCGCGCTCTTGATATCGAGATGCCGGTTGGGCCGCTCCACCAGCGTGGGCAGGTCCAGCGGCAGTCCGTAGCTCTTGCCGCGGTGCCGCTTCGAAGCGAGTACCCCCCGGTTCGCTGCTTCCATGAGGCCGGGCCCGCCGCCGGTCACCACATCGATGCCGGTCTCGGACAGGCTTTGCGCCAGGTGGAACACCGTATGATAGACGGGGTCCTGCGGCTTGATCCGCGCCGAGCCGAAGATGCACACGCGGTAATTCGTGTTTTCCAGGGCTCGCAGCTCGGAGTCGAGCTGGATGTACTCCTCGATCGTGCGGCTGATCCGCTCGCGAGCCTCATTCAGCGTTAATGACATGTCTAACCTCGTTCTTTCCTTCGGTCATCATTGACCGTTTGCTTGCCAGTCTTGAAACCCGGCCGGGTAACCGCTACCGGCGGTCCGCCTCCCTGCGGCCACCGGACGCCGCCGCCTTACCCCTCTTCTAACGGTCGCTCCGGCCGTTCCGGTGCGCCGGTTCGACGGGCCTCCCGCTCACTGAATGCCCGGGACCGGCCCATGGTGCACGCCGAGTTTGCCCCGCGCTCACTACGCCCGATTGCGACCGGATGCCGGGGACGACCCCAGAGACGACCCCAGAGACAACAAAGGAAGCGACCTGGGCGAGGTCGCTTCCCGTTGGCCATGGATCGGGTTACCAGCGGTCTGCGCTTCTCCGTCGACTGATACCTACAGGACACCTGGGATCCCGACGGGTTCCATCCTTCCGAGGCGCTGATCGGCGCCTCGGCCTGCCGTGTTTTCGGAAGCACGCGCGGCCCGTAGCTCTATTGTCGCGGGGCGCGCCCGGTGCTGTAGGAAACGGTTGATATTTTTTTCTTGAAGCCCCTGCTTGTTTGTGGAGTATTACCCCACGGATGAAAGAATAAACAAACGCCGGAGCGGCGAGGCTCCGGCGCTTCATTGCCATTTCGACGGCTGGTGCAGTCTATTTCCGGGGAATTCCAAGCGCTTCCAGACGGGCGGCCAGATCCTTCCCGTGGTTCGCCACGGCGACTTTCTTATCGATCTCCCGGATCACGCCCTGGTCATCGATGATGTAGGTCCAGCGCTGCGCAAACCCCTGCGGGGCGAGGATCCCGAGCTGTTTGGCATAGCCCTTCTCCGGATCACTCAGGAGGACGAAGTTGTAGTGGTTCTTGTCCGAGAATTGCTTGTTCTTCTCCGGGGCGTCCACGCTGGCCCCGAACACGGTGACCTTGTACTTCTCGAGCTGGCTCATCTCATCACGGAGAGAGTTACATTCGGCCGTTCAGCCACCGGTTAAGGCCATGGGATACCAGGCGATCACCACGGCCGACTTGCCCCGGTACTCGGACAGCGTGTGGACCTTGCCGTCCGTCCCCATCAGTTTGAAGTCGGGCGACTTGTCACCCACCTTGAGCGGCTCGTCCGCGCGGGCCGGCACCACTGCGGCCACTCCGGCCAGCACCACCGCCGCGACGAGCCCGGCTCCCCAGTTCAGATCCATAAATGCCCCCTCTTCGAGAACTCGATCATCCGCAGTCGCGGTCATCGACGGCTTCTATTTCGCCAAAGCCCGCACTGAACCCCTTCCTCTCCCGTGGGGCACTTCCAAGCCGCCGCTCCCTCGGCGTTACTTTTGCGCGCTTCCGCACGTTAGCCCGGATTATGCATGAGCTTTTCGGTGTAGCTGCCCCAAAGTTCCTGGGAG
>CAYQDT010000324.1:0-5294 GCA_964416225.1 uncultured bacterium | reverse complement strand
GGCGGGACGGCGGTCCTCGACTCGCAGACGCTCACCTGGCGCTCCGCGGAGCGGTGGAGGGAGGAGCTCTGGGAGCCGGACGAGCCCCGGCCGGACCAGGAAGCGGTCATTCTGGTGTCCGAGGACGACACGGCTCCGGGACGGCTCTGGCTCTACACGCGCGGCCTCCGGAAGTTCGGCCGTCCGGACCTCAGCATGCGCGCTGTCCCCCCGCAGCTCTCCGAACGGGCGACGGAGCTGTGCAACCGGTTCATCCGGCTGCTGGTCCGGGGCTACACCATCGCCGAGGGCCACCCGATCCGCCTGGCGGGGCTGCCGCCGGGCCTCGTCTGCCGACATACCGGCACGCTCGGCGATCCCGTCTTCAACAACCTTCACGTCGAGATCCGCTTCCCGGATGAGGACCGGAGTTGAGGCGCCGGCGCCGGGCAGATGCCGCCCGCGGGCCGTCTTCCCGTTCATCTTCCCGTTCGCCTTGTTCGAGCGCTGCTTGCGGATGCCCGGTGCGAACCGCCGGCCCTCGCGCCGCCGTCTTGAGGGTGGAGGTTCTCCGGGGCGGGGCATCTTCAGGGAGGAGAACCGGTAAAATAGTCCGGTCCCGGTGGATGTACAGGCAGAAGGTCGACGTTCGGAATCGAGCCGGAGTGAGAGCGGGGCACCGGACGGCGCGTTTCCGGCAGCCCGCGAAGGGTAAGGGCCATGGTCCATCTGTTGATAGGAGTGAGCTGGAACCTCTTCCTGGCGGCGATTCCGGTCGTTCTGGGCTATCTGCTGGCCGGCTGGCTGGAGCGGAGCGGGAACGGCCGGCGCGTGCCGTGGGCGGGGCTGGTGCTGCTCGGCGGGGCCTGGCTGCTGTTCCTGCCCAACGCGCCTTACCTCCTCACGGAGTGGCGCCACCTGCTCCTGGACGGCCGCTGGGCGCATCTCCGGCAGGCGGGGAGCGACGACCACGCGGCGCTGTTCCGCATGGCGGAATGGGCGCTGGCCTTCTTCCTCTACAGCGCCGCCGGGGTGCTCTGCTTCGTGCTTTCAATCCGGCCGCTCGAGCGCTGGCTCCGGGAGACGGGGCGCCGGCCGCTGCCGTACGCACCGGCGCTCTTCTTCCTCACCTCGCTCGGGGTGTACCTGGGGCTGGTGGTGCGGCTGAACTCGTGGGACCTCGTGACGCACCCGCAGTGGGTCTGGTCCTCGATTGCCGAGGCACTGGCGAACCCGACTCTTCTCGCCGCGATCACGCTGTTCGCCGTGATGCTCTGGGCCGTTTACGTGGGGATCACCGTGTGGATCGACGCGCTGAGCGTGCGGCTGCGCGGGACGAAGCCTGCCCCCGTGCGGAGCGCGCGGGATACGGGCGCATAGCCCGTGGGGCTGCCTCCGATGCAGATCTCGAGCCCGTGGGCCGGAGCGGACACGTGGCGCATGCGGGGATGGAGATCGACGCGCAGAGCGCGCTAAGCCACGCCGATCTGCTTTTCCCGATACTTCTCGTCCGGGCGCGTGTAAATCCGCCGGACGTGGTCCGGGGTGAGGAAGTTCGGCCCGCCCAGGGTATAGGTTCCCAGCAGTATTCGGGCCGTCTTCACGTACATCGCGGTGGTGCTCTCCACCTCGCCCGGCGTCTTTCCGAGCGCGATGAAGCCGTGGTTCTGCATCAGGATCACGCGCGGCGCGGCGTTCTGCTCCTCGATATACGCTTCCACGCGCGCCTTCATCTCCCGCGCCAGCGGCTGGCCCGGGTCCACGTACGGCACCCAGACCGGCGCCGGCCCGCAGCAGACGATCTCGTCCGGGAAGAGGCGGCCGGAGATGGCCTCCTCGGCCACCCGGGAGCAGAGGACGGCATTCACCGGCGTGGGGTGCGTGTGCCCCACGAACTGGATGCCGGGGAGGGAGAGGAGGTAGGCGTGAAAGAGCGTCTCCACGGAAGGCCGGATCGGGCTGAGCGTGTCCACCTTGGCCGCCATCAGGCCGTCCCGGATCTCCTCGTCCGTGACGGTTGCCCGTTCCAGCAGCTCCAGAATCGGTGCGCGCCGAACGCGCACCAGCCCGCTCTCCGGGATGTCGCGCAGCGAGACCCCCGACGCCTTCACGAAGAACGTGTCGCGGTCGACGCCGGCCGAGGTGTTTCCCTCGCCGAGGATCACGTAGTCGTTGGCCGGGTCGCCGAGACGGCGACTCATCTGCACCAGGTCGGCGAGAACGTCTTGAAGGACAGGCATGGTGGTAGGAGTGTCCGCGGCTGCGGGCGTATGGGAAGGGTGGCCGGGAGGATTGCGCCGCTCGACCCCATGGGCGCCGGAGGCTGTGCGCGGGCCCAATTGTCACTTTTATGGCCGAGGGCAGTTTATCACGGTGCCCCGTGCCGCTTCCCGTCCGCCGGACGGCAGGAGAGCTGAATGCCTTTTTTCGACCTGTCCCAGCAGCCGACCCGGGAGCTCTTTCCCGGCGTCCGCATCACCACCGCGTGGGGGGAAGAGGTGATGCTCTCCTTCGTGCAGTTCGAGCGGGAAGGCGCGGAAGTCCCGACCCACCAGCACCCCCACGAGCAGCTCGGCATGGGGCTGGAAGGGGAGTTCGAGCTGGTGATCGGCACGGAGCGCCGGGTGGTCCGCGCCGGTGACAGCTACTGGATCCCGGGCGGCGTGCCCCATTCCGCGCGGAGCGTTGGTGGTCCGGCCCGGACGCTCGACATCTTCCATCCGGTCCGAGACGATTACAAGTAGCCGGAGGCCGGCCCGATCGTCACCGCTGCCGTGCCGGAGGCCGCCCTGCACGAAAAGGATGATCAGCGCTTCACGGGATGTCCGCCGCGCAGAATGACCTTCTTGAGCATGCGATCATTACCCAGCGCGTGCAGGCCCAGCCGGGCGGCGCGGAGCGCTTCCTCCGGACGGCTCCATTCCACATAATTCAGCACATTCCAGTGGAAGGCGTCCATGCGGGAGTCATCCTCCAGGTCCGTCAGCTTGCGCCCGCGCGGAATCAGGGCAATGGCGCGCTGTAGGTGCCGCTCCGCGGTGGGATAGTCCTTCTTATAGACCAGGTAGAACCGGCCCAGCTCCGTCTGGATCTCGAACGACTGCGGATTGTACCGCTCGCCCTCCTTCAGGAACTCCAGCCCCCGGTCCGCATATTTACCCGCCCGGGCGATGAAGGTGGCCCCGACCGTATAGCCCTGGATGAAGTGCGGGTCCGCCCACGTCATCATCCGGTAGAACGGCACCGTCTGGTCCGCATCCTTACTGAACAGGCGGCCCTGCCGGTCCTTGTACGGCTTCACCTCCCGTTCGAGGTCGCCCAGCACTCCCCGGAAGTCCTCGTTCGCCGGAGGGATAGCCAGGACATGGCCGCCGTCGCCGTGCCCGTCGCCGTCTTCGTGCGCGTGCTCTTCCCCCGGGCCGTGGTCATCCGCCGGGCCGTGCCCGTCACCGTGGCCGCCATGCTGGTGGAACTCTCCGGCGCGGGTCAGCCGCTCGCCCGGTCGAGCGTCGCGCTCCTCCACTCCGGCGTGCAGCACGGCGTGGGTTTTCAGCCAGAGGAACTGGGCAATCAGCCGCCGCCCTTCCCAGCCCGCGCCGCTCAGCTCCGCATCGCCCGGCTGCGGCGGCTTCACCGCCGCACGGAGCGTGTCGCCGCCAAATCCGAGCAGGAACAGCGCGCCGACGAGGGCCGCCAGCCGGAGCCATTCGCCGGCGGGGCCGACTCCGGCCCGGGATCGGGAGGTGGGGGTGGAGAAGACGTCTTGCATTGGGCCTCGACCTTACACGGCCATCCGGCGGAAGCGGAGCTCCCCCAGCGAGAGGAAAACGGCCACGTAGGCCACGGCGTAGAGGACCAGCGAAAGCAGCACCCACGCGGGAATGGGGGCGTAGTTGAACGCGGCCCGCTGCGAGAGATCGAAGAGATCCAGGTGTGGGAGCACGAAGTACAGCGCTTTCAGCGGGAACTGCGCGACCGGCCCGGCGGACTGAACGGCGGAAGCCAGGGTCTGCGCGAAGAGGGTTCCGAACAGCGTCAGCAGCCCGGAGAGCGTCACCGTGGCGGGCGCGGAGAGGACGAGGGAGAGCGCCATCGTCATCGCGGCGATCGGCCCGAACGAGAGCATCCGGAGGAGGAGGTACTCCCAGAAGATCGGCCCGATGGGCGCGTGGAAGAGGAGCAGGCTCAGCCATGCGATGCCGGCCAGAACCCCGAGCGCGGCGCCGGAAAGGAGCCAGACCGCCAGGAACTTGCCGAGCAGCACGTCCGCGCGGCGCACCGGGCGCGCCAGGAGCGGGAAGAGCGTCCGGCGGCTCAGCTCCTCCGGAATCTGCCGCCCCGCCAGCCAGATGCAGATGATGATCGAGAGCGCGTTGACCACGGAGAGCGCGATGTCCCGCAGAAAGGTCTCGATCCCCCGCACCCCCATGGTCGCCAGGACGGAGCCGGCGGCCAGTCCGAAAATCGCCAGGAACCAGATCACGTACAGGTCCTTGCGGCGGACCGTCTCCACGAGCGTGGCCCAGGTCAACACGCCGATATGCACCAGACGCTCAGTCATCCCACTCACTCCAGAGCCCCCCGGTCCGAACTGCTCGTGCAGGCCGCGTCAGGAGACCATGCGGACAAAATACTCTTCCAGCGCGCCTTCCCGCTCACCGGCATCCAGCAGCTCGGCGAACGGCGGCCGGAGCTGATCCAGCGCGGCCCGCCACTCGGCCAGGGTGCGGAACTCCGCCTCCCATGCCTCTCCAGCGCGTGCGGCGGGAAGCGGCGGCTCGCCGGCACAGCGGAAGCGGACCCAGTAACGGCGGAGATCCCGCAGCAGCTCCCCCACCGGATGCTCGTCGCGCACCTTTCCCCCGTGGACCAGGATCACACGGTCACAGAGCTGCGCCACCTCGGTGAGCTCATGGGAAGAGAAGAAGATCGTTACCCCCTGCTGCTTCTGCTCGAGGAGCAGGTCGCGCAGGTGGCGCCGGCCGAGCGGGTCCAGGCCGCTGCTCACCTCGTCCAGGATCAGCAGCTTCGGATTTCCGAGGAGGGCCTGCGCGATTCCCACCCGCTGCAGCATTCCCTTCGAAAACCCCTTGAGCCGCTCGCGCTCCCGGCCCTGCAGGCCCACTTTCTCCAGCAGCTCGCCGGCCTGGAGCCGCGTCGCCCGCTCACTGAGTCCCGCCAGCCGCCCGTACATCCAGAGCGTCTCCTGCGGGGTCAGCCACGGATAGTAGAGCGCGACCTCCGGAAGGAAGCCGACGTGCCGGCGGGCGGCGGGGCTGCCGGCGACCTCGCCCAGGAGCCGGGCGGCCCCGCCC
>CAYQDT010000323.1:0-5301 GCA_964416225.1 uncultured bacterium | reverse complement strand
ACCACGGGCGGCCTCACCAACACGGACATCGGCAATAAAGACGCCATCGGCGGCCTGGCGCGGGAGTTCTACCGGCGCGTGGGGCAGGTGTACGGCGCGCCGGAGGAGTGGCGCTTCGAGCCGAAGGTGGCGGAGGCGGTCTTCGGCGAGATGATCGCGGAGGCCCGGGTGCCGGTCCGCACGCGGCAGTTCCTCCGCTCGGTCCGCACCGAGGCGGGAAAACAGGGACCGCGGCTCCTCTCGCTGACCACGGAGCGGTGCCTGACCGTGGAGGCGCGGCTCTTCATCGACGCCACCTACGAGGGCGACCTGATGGCCCGGGCCGGCGTGCGGTACAGGGTGGGGCGGGAGGCGAACTCCGTGTACGGCGAGACGGTGGACGGGGTGCAGGTCCGCAGCCTCCACCAGTTCGAGGCGCCGGTCTCCCCCTACGTGGTGGATGGGGACGCCGCCAGCGGGCTGCTGCCGGGGATCGATCCGAAGCCGGCGGAGCCGGACGGCACGGGCGACCGCCGGATCCAGGCGTACAACTTCCGGATGACGCTCACCCAGGCGCCGGAGAACCGGATCCCGTTCCGGAAGCCGGAGGGGTATGACGCGCGGCAGTACGTGCTGCTGGGGCGCTACCTGAAGACGGGCTGGGACCAGGTGTTCCGCAAGTTCGACCCGATCCGGGGGGAGAAGGTGGACGCGAACAACCACGGCGCGGTCTCCACGGACTGGATCGGGATGAACTACGGCTGGCCGGAGGGGGACTACCGGACCCGGGAGCGGCTGTTCCGGGCGCACGCGGTGTACCAGCAGGGGCTCATGTGGTTCCTCGCGCACGACCCCTCCGTGCCGGAGCCGATCCGCGTGAAGATGCAGAGCTGGGGTCTCTGCAAAGACGAGTTCCCGGATACCGGCGGCTGGCCGCGGCAGCTCTACGTGCGGGAGGCGCGGCGGATGCTGGGCGAGTACGTGATGACGGAGCATGAGTGCCGCGGGGAACGGCAGGCGCCGGTATCCGTGGGCCTGGCCGCCTACACGATGGACTCCCACAACTGCCGCCGCTTCGTGCGGGACGGGCGGGTCTGGAACGAGGGGGACGTGCAGGTGGGCGGCTTCCCGCCGTACCCCATCGGCTACGGGGCGATCGTGCCGAAGCGGGCGGAGTGCGGGAACCTGCTGGTCCCCGTCTGCCTCTCCGCCTCCCACATCGCCTACGGCTCCATCCGGATGGAGCCGGTCTTCATGATCCTGGGCCAGTCCGCCGCGGTGGCCGCCGAGCTGGCGCTGGCGGGAGAGGGCCCCGTCCAGGCGGTGGACCCCGCCCGGCTCCAGGCGCGCCTCCTGCAGCTCGGGCAGATCCTGGAGTGGAAGCCCGCCCGGCCGGCGGCGGAGCCGACCGCGGCGCCGCGCATCGATCCGTCCAGCCTGCCCGGCATCGTGCTGGATGACGCGGATGGGGTGCAGACCGGCATCTGGCTCCCCTCCACCCGCGCCGGCGACCGGAAGGTGGGGACGGGCTACGTCCATGACGCCAACGCCAACAAGGGCTTCTGCGCCATCACCTTCACGCCGGAGCTGCCCGAGGCGGGGGAGTACGAGCTGTTCCTGATCGCGCCGGCGGACCCGAACCGCGCCGTCAACGCCCCGGTGACCGTCCGGGTGGCCGGCGAGGCGCCGAAGACGCTCCTCGTGAACCTCCGGGACGGCAGGGGCGGCGGCTTCCACTCCCTCGGCCGCTTTCGCCTCCCCGCGGGCCGCAAGACCACCGTGATCGTGAGCAACCGGGACACAGAGGGGTACGTGGTGGTGGACGGGATCCAGCTCCTGCGGCGCTGAAGGCGCTCCCCGGCGCGGCCCGTTTGAAAATTGGCCGCGGTCACGATGCGGCGGCTGATCGTTCGGTGTTAAACTGAGCAGCGTGAAGACGAAGCACGATTTCCGGTCCACGCCGACGATGCGCCTGCTCCGGTCGCTGGTGGAGTCCGCCGACGCGCTCTTTGCCCGGATCGAGCCGGAGATCCGGAGCTACGGGCTCGGGATGCGGGAGTTCGACTGCCTGGTGAACCTGGGGGTCGATCAGCCGCTCCGGATGTGCGACCTGGCGGAGCGGACGCTCTCCACCAAGAGCCACGTCACCCAGGTGATGAAGGCACTGGAGGCCCGCGGGCTCGTCAATCGCGTCCGGAACCGGGAGAATGAGCGGGAGGTCTTCGTCTCGCTCACCCCCGCCGGCCAGGAGCTGTTCGAGCGAATCTACCCGCTCCACTACGCCTTCCTCCAGCAGCTCTTCGACAGCCGCCTCGCCCCCGCCGAGCAGGAAGCGCTCACCGCCCTCCTCGGAAAGCTCCGCGGCGGGTAGGTGCTCCCGGTGGCGGTTTTCCCCGGGGGATTTTCCACCACGGAGACACGGAGAGGAGAGGGAAGGAGAGAGGCTCCGCTGCTTTTTCGGTCTTTTTCTCCGTGCCTCAGGGTCTCCGTGGTGCAGGTTTCACACGGGGACGAAAGGGAGTGAGAGGGCGCTGCCGCTGGGCGGGGCCTTTGCTGCTTTTCTGGTCCGTTTCCCGCGGGTCTGCTGCCTTCCCTGGTCCGTTTCTCGCGGGTCTGCTGCTTTCCCTGGTCTCCCCTTTCTCCGTGTCTCCGTGTCTCCGTGGTAAGAATTCCGGTCTCTGTGTCTCCGTGGTGAAATCGTGCCATCCGTGTCTTCGGGGGAACAATCCGGCCGGTGGGGAAGGCAATCCGCGGCTGCGGGTCCAACAGGATGCGGTAATCACTGCTTCCGGAGTCCGCATGTCCATGTCCCGTTCCCGTGCTCGCCGTTTTCCCCTGCTCCTGGCCGCGTGTGCGGCGCCGCTCGCGCTCTCGGCGGCCCGCGCGCAGGAGACGCTTCCCTACCGGAATCCCGACCTGCCGCTGGAGCGGCGTGTCGACGACCTCATCGGGCGGATGACGCTGGAGGAGAAGGTCAACCAGATGACCTACACCGCGCCCGCCATTCCCCGGCTGGGCGTGCCCCAGTACAACTGGTGGAACGAGGCGTTGCACGGCGTGGCGCGGGCGGGAGTGGCCACGGTCTTCCCGCAGGCCATCGGCCTGGCCGCCACCTGGGATACCGACCTCATGCACCGGGTGGCCGGCGTGATCGGCGACGAGGGCCGGGCGAAGTACCACGAGGCGGTCCGGGAGGGGAAGCGGGACCAGTACTACGGTCTCACCTTCTGGAGCCCCAACATCAACATCTTCCGGGACCCGCGCTGGGGCCGCGGCCAGGAGACGTACGGCGAGGACCCGTACCTGACCGGCCAGATGGGCGTCCAGTTCGTCCGCGGGCTGCAGGGGGATGATCCGCGCTACTACAAGGTGATCGCCACGCTGAAGCATTACGCGGTCCACAGCGGACCGGAGCCGGCGCGGCACCAGTTCGACGCGCGGGTGGACGAGCGGGACCTCCGCGAGACGTACCTCCCGGCGTTCCGGGCGGGCATCCTGGACGGGAAGGCCGCCTCCGTGATGGGCGCCTACAACCGGACCAACGGGGTGCCGTGCTGCGCCAGCCCGCGCCTCCTGGACCGGATCCTCCGCACGGAGTGGGGCTTCCGGGGCTACGTGGTCTCGGACTGCGGCGCGATCACGGACATCTACCGCGGCCACCACTACGCCGGCTCCGCCGCGGAAGCCGCCGCGGACGCCGTCCGGGCGGGGGATGACCTGGACACCGGGCAGGACTACCGGGCGCTGGTCCAGGCGGTGCAGAGCGGCCTGGTGAGCGAGGCGGAGATCGACCGCTCCGTGAAGCGGCTCTTTACGGCGCGCTTCCGGCTCGGCATGTTCGATCCGGACGAGCGGGTGCCGTACGCGCAGATCCCGTACTCGGTCAACGACTCGGCGGAGCACCGCGCGCTGGCGCTCCAGGCGGCGCGGGAGTCGACGGTGCTCCTGCGGAACGTGAAGGACGCGCTGCCGCTCCGGAAGAGCCTCCAGCGGGTGGCGGTGATCGGCCCGAACGCGGATGACGTGGAGGTGCTCCTCGGCAACTACAACGGCACGCCCTCCCACGCCGTGACGCCGCTGGCCGGGATCCGGGCGAAACTCCCTGGAGCGCAGGTGACCGCCGCCCGCGGCTGCGAGCACACCCGCTCGGACGCGAAGCTGCTGGCCGAGGCGGTGGAGAGCGCGAAGAACGCGGACGTGGCGATCTGCGTCCTCGGCCTCTCGCCCCGGCTGGAAGGCGAGGAGATGCGGGTGAACGCCGCCGGATTCAGCGGCGGCGACCGGACCTCCCTGGACCTTCCGCAGCCGCAGGAAGAGCTCCTGGAGGCGGTGGCGGCGACCGGGAAGCCGGTGGTGCTGGTGCTGCTGAACGGCAGCGCCCTCTCCGTGAACTGGGCCGCCCGGCATGTCCCGGCGATCGTGGAGGCGTGGTACCCGGGCGAGGAGTCGGGGACGGCGCTGGCGGACGTCCTCTTCGGCGATTACAACCCGGCGGGCCGGCTCCCGGTGACGTTCTACCGCTCGGTGGACCAGCTCCCCCCGTTCGAGGACTACCGGATGGCGGGCCGCACCTACCGCTACTTCACGGGGGAGCCGCTCTACCCGTTCGGCCACGGCTTGAGCTACACCCGCTTCCGGTACGGGAAGCTCCGGGTGGGCTCCGACGCCTCCCGCATCACCGGGACGGAGCTCCAGGTGACCGCCGAGGTGAAGAACGACGGGGCGCGCGAGGGGGACGAGGTGGTGCAGCTCTACGTCTCCCGTCCCGGGGCTCCGGTGCCGGTGCCGATCCGCTCCCTGCAGGGCGTGCGGCGGGTGCACCTGCAGCCGGGCGAGAAGCAGACGGTCTCCTTCACCCTCACCCCGCGCCAGCTCTCCATGATCCTGGACGACGGCCGGCGGGTCGAGACCCCGGGCGAGGTGGAGATCTCTGTCGGCGGGAAGCAGCCCGGCCAGCAGGGAGACGCGGATGCCCGCACCACCGGAGTGGTCACGCGGCGGGTCACCCTGGCCGGCGAAGAGGTTACCCTGGAACCGTGAGCGGGTAGTCTCGCCACGGAGATTCGGGAGAGATTTTCACCACGGAGTGGGGAGAGATTCTCACCACGGAGACACGGAGAGACGGAGAGAAGGGACAGGAGAGAAGGGACAGGAGAGAAGGGACAGGAGAAAGGTGCGACGGGGAAGAGCCGTGAGCGCCACCGGGGAGCCGGATGGAGTGCGGACAGGTCCTGCTCCATAAGGCGCCGGAGGAAGGCCCCCTATTCTCACCCCGGTTTCCAGCCGGACGCCAATGCGTGCCATCGGGTGGAAAGCCGGCAA
>CAYQDT010000322.1:0-5307 GCA_964416225.1 uncultured bacterium | reverse complement strand
GTGCCGCGGCCGGTGCCGGCGGAGAAGGAGCGGCGGGAATGCCGGTGGGCGCGAGAGGCAGGTTGGGCCTGGGCCGAGTGGGGCTGAGCGTAGGGGTGATAAGCACCATAAGGGGTCAGCCTCCGCCAAAAGATCCGCCCTGCGCGCCGAACAGATTCCCGCTCGACTTAGGAATCTTGATTAGCCGGCTCCGGGGAGGACGGTTCAGAGCGGAGAATCGGCACCCCACCGCCCGCAGTCGGACCGCGGGCCCGGTAACGCGCCGCCGCGGGTCCCATCCCTCTCCCGGTGCGCCGGCTATCCCGGAGCTTGAGCGCCGCGTGCCCAACACCCGAGCGCCCGTCTGGAGACCCGCGTCGCGGAGCCGTTTCGCTAGGGGAACGCCCCGCCGCGCATCCTCTCCGGCAAACGGAGGACGGGCTCTCCGGAGCGACGATCGGCGGGGACCCGGCGCCCGGCACGGCAGCCATAGGCATGGCTGCGTGCTCCGCGTGCGGTGCGTGCCCGAGTCTCGCCGGAGCCGGGAATGCGCGGCGGGAAGGGGGAGGGCGATTCGGTGATCGAGCGACTACCCCTCGGGATGGGAGTTGTCCCGGCCGGTGGCCGAGAGTAGTTCGGCGGCGTTCCAGGTGCTCACGCAGGACGGGCGACTTGGGTCCGGAGCGCACAGGTACGTCTCCGGCTCCGGCCGGCCCAGGACCTTGAGCCCGCTGGAGCGGAGCATCGCCTCGATACAGGCGCGGTTGGGCGCCCACCAGTTCGTGGGATCACCGGCAAACCGATGCTCGAAAAACGCCATCTTGGGCCAGCCCGGCTCAAGCAGTGCTTCCCGGTCGTTCAGCCCCCGATCGTACGTGTCTTCCAGCACATCCTCGCCCGGCGCGGAGAGGGTCTGGAACACGAGCAGCCGCTTGACGCGCTGCGCCACCAGGTCCAGCGCCAGCAGCGGATAGCGCAGGTGGTAGAAGACGCCCATGAAGAGGACCAGATCGAACGTCTGCTCAATCCGAGCCAGATCGTAAACCTGCATCTGGCGGAACTCGACACGCTCCGAGAGCTGCATCCGGGCGGCGGCCCAGCGCGCCTGCTTCAGGTAGTGGGCGTCCACGTCCACGCCCAGGACGGTCGCGCCGCGCCGGGCCAGCTCGAACGTGTAGAAGCCCGCGTTGCAGCCCAGGTCCAGGACACTCCACCCGTGGAGGTCCGCCGGGATGTGGCTGGCCAGCTTCCGCCACTTGAAGGCCGGGAAGTCGCCGAGGAAGTGGTTGGGCGCCGTCTGCGTACCGTCCGGCAGGCGCAGGTTGTGGAACCACGGGCCGAGTGCGTCGATCTGGCGCCGGAGGTCGCCATGCTCTCCGGCGTCCCCGACCCTTTCGTCGCCGTCGGCGCGGAGGAGTTCATCATCAGATTCGGCGGTGAGCTGGTGCTTCATCTCGTTCGCTCTTCGATCACTCTTCGATCACGTGCTGAATTCGCTGCGGGAGGCCCGTTTACCGGATCCCGACAAATGGCCGCGCGGCCGCCCGGTGCGCCAGGATCTCCCGCGCATACTGCTCCACCTCCGCCGCCCGGTGCGCGGCGGTGTGCCCGGCAAGAACGCGCTCTCGCGCCCGTCGCCCGATCGCCAGCCGCTCCTCGTCCGGGGTCTCCCGCAGGTAACGGAGCGTCTCTTCCGGTGAGCGCGAGATCAAGATCTCGGTTCCATTCGCGAAGAACTCGTGGATCCCGTCCCAGTAATCGCTGATCACCGGCGTGGCACACGCCGCCGCTTCAAAGAGACGCACGCTGGGGGAGTAGCCGGCGGCGATCATGTCCGCCCGCGTGATGTTCAGGGTAAAACGCTGCGCCGCATAGACATCCCGGTGCTCCCCCGGCGGCAGATGCTCCAGCCGCTCCACGTTCTCCGGCCAGGCAACGGAGGAGGGATACTGCGGTCCCGCCACCACGAACCGTCCTTCCGGCCACCGCCGGGCCGGCTCCAGCCCCAGCCGCTCGAGGGGAGGCTGCCGGTCGTCGCTGTAGGTCCCCATGTATCCGAGATCCCACGCGGGCTGCCGCGGCACGGGATAGTACAGCTCCGGATCGAAGGAGCAGTACAGCGGCCGGGCCATGCGTGATCCGTATTCCCGCTCGAGCTCTCGCAGGATGGGGCCGCCGGAAAAGGAGAGGTACAGATCGAAGCGGGGAATGAGGTGCGGCGCCAGGTACTCGTGGTCGCCGCGCCGCAGCCGCGCGAGCGTGACGGGGGTATCGATGTCGTAGAAAGCCGTGGCCGCGCGCGTGGCGGTGGCCGTCACCCAATCGCCCACGGCGACGCCTTCCGGCACGTAGGAGCCCACGACCACCAGATCCGCGTCGCGCACCGCTTCCGCATACCGGTCCCGCAGCTCTTCGAGCGATCCGTAAAGGCGCGTGCGGCCATACGGCGGCTCGGGGAGGTCCCGGTTCTCCGCGTACCACGGTGCGTCCCGCTCCAGAAACAGGACGCTGTGCCCGCGTGCAGCCAGCTCCCGTACCAGACCGCGGTACGTGGTGGCATGGCCGTTCCCCCACGAGGAGGTGATGGACAACCCCAGAATGACGATCCTTAACCGCTCCGGCATCTCCGCACGTTCTCCGACCGCACTACTGCATCCGATTCTTCCGGCCGCACGCTCTGCGGGCGCACGCCCTGCGACCGCCCGGTCGGCCGTGTCAGACCCACGCCTGGAGAAGCGCCTCGAGCTGCTGCGCTCGATGTGCGTAGGTGTGCTCGCCCAGCATCCGGGTGCGCGCCGCCGCACCGATCGCCCGGGCCCGCTCCGGGTTCAGGTCGCTCACGTGAGCGGCCACCTCGCCGCCGTCCCGCGCCACCAGCACCTCGCGGTCCGGCTCCAGGAACTGCTCCAGGCCTTCCCACGCATCGGTGATCAGGCACGCGCCCACCCCCGCCGCCTCAAACACCCGCGTCGCGGGGGAGAACCCGAAGCGGGCCATGCTCTCCCGGCTCACGTTCAGAACCGCCAGCGGCGTCCCGTTGAAGGCGTTGTGGTCGCGCGTGTAGACGTGGCCCAGATAGCGAACGTTGGGGGGGAGCGGCTTGTCGTCCCACCCGCTTCCCCCGAGCAGGCAGCGATGCTGCGGCAGCTCCGCCGCCGCGCGCAGGAAGAACTCCTCCACGCGCGCTTCGCGGTCTGGCAGCCGGTTGCCGAGGAAGCCGAGCTCGCCATCGAACCGGGGATCCGCCGGGACCGGATGATGGGTGTGCGGATCGAAGGCGTTATAGATCGGGATGCACGCCCGCGCGCCCAGCGCCCGGTAGGCGCCGGCGACCGGCTCGCCGCCGCCGTAGGTGAGCACCAGGTCGTAGCGCGGGATCAGCGGGCGGAACGGGTCGGACGGGTCGGACTGCACCCGCTCCAGCGTGGCGGGCGCGTCGACGTCCCAGAAGATCACGCGCGTCCGGGAGGACTGCAGCTCCAGCGTCTCCGCCTCGAGCAGCTCGTCGAACACCCCCACGCCGCTGGCCTTCACCACCACGTCGGCGCCCCGGGCGCTTTCCAGGCACTGCCGGACGCCCGCCTCCCCCTCGCCGGGGTAGACCACCACCCGCGCCCACTCCGGGTCCGGCATATCCCGGTGCTGCTGACGCCCGTACGCATCCGGCTCGTAGAACGTGACCCGATGCCCACGCTCATGGAGCGCCCGGACGATGCCGCGATAGTAAGTAGCGGCCCCATTCCAATAGGCCGAAACGAGGCTCGATCCAAAGAACGCAATGTCGAACGTGCGGCTCATCGGCTGGCATCTTCCGCGGGGTTGTCCGCCCTCGATCGGGTCCGGTCAGAGGCATTCGCCAGAGGTCGGGCGCTGACGAGGCTGCCGGCGGCAAGCGTGGAGTTCGGCCGGGGCGGGATGGAGGGCGTCACAGTGGGTGACAGCATGGGTGTCCCCGGAGGGGGCACGCCGATGGCCCCCGCCGTGCCGCTCGCGGTGCCCGGCACGGCCCCGGCGGAGCCCGGCGCTTCCGGCCCGGCACCGGAACGGGACCCGCGAACCGCCGTCCGGCGCGCGGCATCGAGCTCCGCGCAGATCGCCAGCAGCTCGTCGGTGCGGTGGCCGCAGGTGTGCCGCGCGAGGATCGTTTCCCGGCCGTGCGCCGCGAGCTCGCGCCGCAGCTCTTCCCGCTCGAGCAGGGCGCGAAGATGGCGCGTCATCTCCACACCGTCCCGCGCCACGAGGAAGTCCCGGCCCGGCGTGAACAGGTGCTCGTCATCCTTCCAGGGCGAGCAAACCAGGGGAATCCCACAAGCCAGCGCCTCGAACGGCCGGATCGTGGGGATGCCGGGCAGCGACTCCACGTATGGCCTGCGCGGGACATGGACGGTCATCTTGAAGGCGGCGAAGACCTCCGGCGCACGGTAATTCGGCAGCCAGCCGGCGTATTCGATGCCGGCCTGCGCCAGCGCCCGCCGCGCGTGTTCCGGATAGCGGACGCCGTGCACCCGCGCCTTCAGGCCGAGCGCCTTCACGGGCCCCAGCAGGAACTCGTGGAGCTCCGCCGTCCGCTCCTCGTCCCCCCAGTTGCCGATCCAGACCAGGTCTCCTTCCGGCGCCGTTCCGGGACGCGGCCTGAAGACGCGCGTGTCCGCCGCCTCATGCCAGGTCCAGGCACGAGCCGCCCACCCCCGGGCGAGATAGAGGTCCCGGATCACGCCGCCGAACGCCAGCACCCCGTCGTAATGGGTTAGATCATACGCGGCCATCGCCCCCGGCTCGGTGACGCAGCGGTGGTGCGTATCATGGAACAGTAGATGGTATGAGCCGCCGCGGGCCCGGTGCCGGCCCACCCGCGCCACGAGTTCGTGGTCGCTCCACTCATGCACCAGCACCAGGTCCGCCCCGCGGAGCGCGTCGTCCAGGTTCAGCGACGTTCGGTCGTAGCGGGTGCTCTTCAGGAGGGGGTACAGCCGGTGGAACTCCTCCACCGGCGCCGGACCATGCTCCTCCAGCAGGTTCTGCAGGCTCCAGGCGTCGCGCGGCTCGTAGATCCGGACTTCGTGCCCCCGCAGGACCAGCTCGGTGGCCACTCCGCGGAGGAAGTGCGCGTTGCCGTGATTCCAGTCCGAAAGCAGGGAGTGGTAAAACATCACGACACGCACGACGGTTCCTCCTCCCGGGCCTCCGCGGTCGCGGCCCCCCGGCATGCTCCAAGACGACGGTACAGCGACCGGTAGCGGCTCCCCATCCGCTCCGCGGTGTATTCGGCGGCGCGGGCTCCGGCCGCTCGGGCGAGATCGTCCCGCAGCGCGGCATCCTCGATCAGCC
>CAYQDT010000321.1:0-5311 GCA_964416225.1 uncultured bacterium | reverse complement strand
GGCAAGGGTTGCCGTCGCAAGCTATCGGGAAGCGTCAAACCCGCGTCCAGTACCCCACCTTGACCCGGTCGCACCGCTCCAGCCCTGCCGCACCCTGCACCTCCGCGTTCTCTGGCGCTAACTTACCGCCGGACCGGGGGTTCAAACCCCGTCCGTCAAACACGCCCCTTCCATCCGCCCCGGAAGGGTCCGCAAGTCGTGCTGAGCAATCCGGCCCGGTCGGCCGATAGGGAAGAAGAGCCGCCGGGGGCTCGAGAGCAAACAGGCTTCTTGAACGAACGTCCGGTTTTTGGGTAAGGTACGGTCGAGAAGGACGAATGCGTGCCGCGAGCGACCACGCTGGCGGCACGCCGGAGAGAAACGTGCCGAAGAATTACATCGAGACCCAGCAGGAGACCGAGCGCGCGGTCCTCGTGGCCGTGGAGCGCAAGGGGACCGAGTTCGATCAGGATCTCCAGGAGCTGCGCGAGCTCGTGTACACGGCCGGCGGTGACGTGGCCGCCGTGATCACCCAGAAGCGGGAAAATCCCAGTCCGTCGCTGTACCTCGGAAGTGGCAAGGTGGATGAGGTACACGAGGCGGTGGTCGCCCACGGCGCGGAGGTCGTCATCGTGGATGACGAGCTGACTCCGGTGCAGCAGCGCAACCTGGGGGAGCGTCTGGGCGTGCGGGTGCTGGACCGGACGCAGCTCATCCTGGACATCTTCGCCCAGCGGGCCCGGACCCGGGAAGGCAAGCTGCAGGTGGAGCTGGCACAGCTCCGGTACCTGCTGCCCCGCCTCTCCAGCCTCTACACGAAGTTTGAGCGCCAGGCGGGCGGCATCGGCCTCCGCGGGCCCGGCCAGACGAAACTGGAAGCGGATCGAACGCGCGTTCGCAAGCGCATCGCGGACATGGGGCGCGAAATCGACGAGGTGAGCAAGCAGCGTCGAGTTCAGCGCGCGAACCGGGACCGCGAGGGATTCCCCACCGCCGCACTCGTCGGCTACACCAGCGCCGGCAAGTCGACGCTGCTGAACGCGCTCTCCGGCTCGGAGGTGTACGCGGACCCGAAGCTGTTTGCCACCCTGGACCCAACCACCCGCCGCGTGAAGCTTCCCGGCGGCAAGCCGATCCTGGTGTCGGACACCGTCGGCTTCATTCGTCGCCTGCCGCACGACCTTGTCGCCGCGTTCCGCGCGACACTTGAGGAGACGGTGCAGGCGGAGGTGCTGCTTCACGTGGTGGACGCCAGCAGCCCGGAGATGGAGCAGCAGATGGAGGCGGTCATTGACGTGCTGACAGAGCTCCACATCCAGGATAAGCCAATCGTGACCGTCCTGAACAAGATCGACCTGGTCAAGGATACCTTCCGCCTCCGGGAAATGGTGGCCAAGCATCCGGATACCGTGTACATCTCGGCGCTCACCGGCGATGGCCTGAAGCAGCTCATGCTCACCATTGAGCGGGTGCTGGCGCACGCGGAGCGGCGGAAGAAGCTGGAAGCGCTCGAGGCGCGGGAGCGGGAGTTGGAACAGCGGCGTGCGCTTAGAACTCTTTGATTACCCCCTCCCTCCGGAGCGCATCGCCCAGACGCCGATCGAGCCGCGAGATGCCTCGCGGCTGCTGCGCGTGGGAGCCGGCGGCGTCCTGGAGCACCTCCGCTTCCTGGACTTCCCCTCGCTCCTGAACCCCGGCGACCTGGTGGTCTTCAATGACACCCGAGTGCTCCCGGCACGCCTCCATGGTGAGAAGGAAACCGGAGCGCGGGTGGAAGTGCTGCTCCTTCAGCGCCTCGGGCCCGGGCGCTGGGAAACGCTCGCCTCACCCGGCCGCCGCCTCCACCTCGGGTCACGGATCCGCTTCGAACGCGGGCTCACGGCGGAGGTCCTGGAGCGCGGCGCCGAGGGAACCCGGATCATCCAGTTCGACGCGGAGGGGGGGGCGCAGGCGGCTGACGACCGAATCCACGAGACCGGGGAGATGCCGCTCCCGCCGTACATCCACGAGCGCCTGTCCGACAGGGAGCGGTACCAGACGCTCTACGCGCGGGACGAAGGATCCGCCGCTGCGCCGACCGCCGGCCTGCATTTCACGCCGCGTGTCTTCGAGCTGCTGCGGGAGCGCGGCGTAGGCCTCGCGTTCGTGACCCTCCACGTGGGCATCGCCACGTTCCGGCCCGTCAAGACGCAAACCATTCAGGAGCACGAGATGCACGAGGAATGGTACTCCGTGCCCGAGGAGACGGCGCGCGCCATCCGGCAGTGCACCGGCCGCGTGGTGGCGGTCGGCACCACCACCGTGCGCTGCCTGGAAAGCGCCGCTGCCATCGGAGCTTCCGGCCAGAGTGGGCCGGGAGAGCAGGCCTGCGCGCCGCTGCCCGGTTCACGGACTCGGTCACTGCAGGCCGGCTCCGGCCGGACGCGCCTGTACATCACTCCCGGGTACAGGTTCCAGGCGGTGGATGCGCTGCTCACCAACTTCCATATGCCGCGCAGCAGTCTGCTGATTTTGATCAGCGCGTTCGCGGGACTCGAAACCGTTCGCGCCGCCTATCGCGAGGCGCTGGAGCACGACTATCGGTTTCTAAGCTTCGGGGACGCGATGTTCCTGGAGCGAGCGGACGCGCCATGACCCGGCTCGGTCGGCAGCGACCTGCCTCCGGTAGAAGCATGCCGGCCGACCGAGCCGCGTGAGAGGGGGCTGCCCCGTCAGGTGCCGGGGGTCCGGTCGCCGGTCGCGGCAGCGCTGGAACGGGAGGGGCTCACGATTTGCCCGGCCGCTTCGGGGGCGCGTCGAAAAACTGCTCCCACTCGGAGAGCTCCCCGCGATTCAGGCCGGCCTGGCGGAGGCCGCCCGGAGACGGCTCCTTTCGAGACAGCCGCGACGCGAGCCAGGCCACGCTTTCGACCCGGATACCCTCCTGATTCGCCCGGCTGCCGAGCTCCCGGTCATCCGTCACCAGAATGCAGCGGCGGCGGTCCGGGGCGGACATGGAGCGCAGGAGGTCCACGATCACGTCGTCGGCCGGACGGCTGCCGCTGGTGACCTGGATCTCCACCCCTGCGGTGAGCTGGCGCACCACCTGGCGACCGTCGAAGAAGACCGTGACGCGATGGGCGGGATGTTGATGCGCATACTCCTGCAGCCGAAAAAGGAAGCGCTCCTGACTGCGCTCATCGCCGAGGCCGTAGCCGGAGGCCCGGCCGAGGAAGTTCGAGCCGTCGATGACGATCCGGTCCTGCCCGTGTCCCGGGCGTGCATCGCCGGCCCGCTCCTTCCGGGTCGCGGCCGGCGGCTCAATCGGCGACGCCTCGGACGGAAGGCGACGGTGGGGGGTTTGCGGTGGAGGAGCGCCTGAAGCGGCGGCCGGCGCGGCGGACAGGGCGGGTGCCGGTGCGGCCGGGGGTGCGGCGGTCGCCTGGACGGGTGCCGGCGCCGGCTGCACCAGCTTCCCGAGCGCCGCTCCGGCCGTCCCGGCCTTTTCGCCGTTCACGTAGCCAAGCCGGACGGCAAGCTCCAGCAGCGCCTCCGCCCGGAGCCGGTGCCGGGCCAGGTCCGGATCCCGCGTTGCCGCGAGCCCTGGAAGCTCCGCCGCGCTCTCCGTCAACTGCTCCGCCAGACGGCGGCCGCCCGCCGCGGCGATTTTCTCCGCCAGACGGTACAGGGCTTCCGCCGCGCCGAGCGCCTCTACCCAGCCCTGGTCATCCATGCCGGACCCGGCTCCTGTGTTGCTCTGCATTCCTCTGCATTCCTCAATCCAATCGTTTCAATGATTCCGAGGACCGGCCGCCGCTACCCGAGCGATTCCTTGCGGCGGCGGAGCGGCATCCGGTTTGCAAGCCGGGTCGGTGGCCGGTGCTCGGCAATGATGGAGGCCCACACCGGCGTGTCGCCGCCGTCGCCCAGCCGTGGGAAGCACTCCTCCAGCTCCTGAAGCCGCTCTCCGGCGTTCAACCGGAGTCGCTGCTGCGCGGGCGTGGGAGCCACCAGATTCAGCCGGTCGATCATCCGGTTGAGCTCTCGCAGGGCCTCCGCGGCGCGGATGAGGAACCGGTCGCGCTGCGTATCCAGAAACGCGTCGCGCTCCCGCGAGGGTTCCCGCCGCTCCATCTCCCGCCTTCGGTCCGCGACAAACTGCTCCCGCCGGGTATCCCAGAGCGCGAGCCGCGTCCGGATCTCCTTATCGAGCTGGATCCACTCGGGAAGGATCGAGGCATCGCGCATCAGCCGGTACGCCAGCCGCTGCTCCGCCGGGACCCGCCGATCGAGGTCCAGATCGAGTGGCTGACCTTGCCCCGGAAGGTTGTCGAATTGCCCGTCTTCCTGTGCCTCACGGATCTTTCGCTCAGCGACAATCTCCATCCATGACATTCGGCTTCTCCTTACTGCCAATTCGGGCGACTGCCAATCCGGGCGACCCGAAGAGACTGCACCACACCGGGCGCCCCACTACAAGCCGTCAACGAATGTCCCTCGAAATACGATCCTGGCTTATCGTACGTTTAGCGTTTAGGGATTTTATAGCACCGGGAATGATAGTGGTTTTGCGGCTCATTGCCTGGGGGAACTCTCAACCGGGCGTGACAAAAGCGTTCGAACCAAGGGCAGGCGAGACTGCGTTTAAACCCGAGACAGGCAGGCTAGTGGCGGGCAATCTGGGTGGCAGCCCCTCGATCCATAAGCGGCGGCTATAAATGCGCGCTAGACATAGCACTTCCACTTATGGTAGAAAAGGCAGGCGCCCAACTTTATGCGCGCACATTCGGCCATGAACACTTCCGGATAAACCACGTTTTTGCTGCGAGCGATGCGGCCGGAGCCGAAACGGAAAGTGATCCGGTGTTAACCAAAAGTTAACAGGGTCGCCTTCTACTGTTAACCGAGACCGCTTACTCTTTTAAGAGTAAGCGCATGCATACGGTGGGCGATCTCAGCGTTCAGATCAGGCCGTCGTGGGCAGCGTAGCCCGTGGCGCGATGCGGACCTCCAGCCGCGTCGCCCGGACGCAGACGACATTCGTAACCCAGCGGCGAGCAGGGACGCTCGCGCGCAGACCAGCACGCCCCGGTTGGAGACGAGCGAATGTTAGCAAGCCCAGTTTTTTCGGATGACGCCGCCGAGACCCTTCGACACGTGCCGCCCCAGTTCAACGAGACCACGGGCCACAGCCCGCTGTTTAACCCTGCTAAGGAATTCCTTCCCGCACTTACTCCGGACAACACGGAGTTCGTAGTCCTGAGCTTCGAGGGGCCGGATCCCTACTGCCGCGCCGGCGGACTGGGTGTTCGCGTCACGGAGCTCACGCGGGCTCTCTCGGCCCACGGTTACG
>CAYQDT010000320.1:0-5323 GCA_964416225.1 uncultured bacterium | reverse complement strand
GCGCGAGCGCCATCAATCGGCCCATGCTGGATGTTCCGGGATCATTGGATAACCATAAGCTGCCAAACCCGGTGGCCGTGGTCATCGCGCTGAACATTACCGCGCGGGTCAAGGTTGATTGTACGAGCGCCGTCTGGCCACCGCGCCAAGCCATAATGTAGTAAATCTTGAACGCTACGCCGACACCGAGCAACACCGGCAGCGCGATGATGTTGGCAAAGTTCAGTGGAATGTTGAAAGCGGAGCAGAGCTCCAACGTGACGGTAGCGGCGAGGAGAAGCGGCACGAGCGTGAGCAGCATGGAGGCCATGCCGACCCGCCGGGAGCCGAAGCGGTCCGCCAGCACGCCCAGCAGGATCCGCCAGAAGGCCGCCGCCAGCAGCGGGATGGCGATGAGCGTCAGCTTGGCGCCGGCGGAATAGCCGTTCGCCACCGGCTGGAACGGCGATCCACCGGCCGCCAGTGCCACGAGTGGCTTCAGGGCGACCACGTTCTCGTTCGGGTTGCCCGTCGCGCCCGGAGCCAGCTCCACGTGGATCAATCGGGACTGCGCGTTGACCGCCGCGAGGGTGTCGGGGCGCGCGTTGTCCGCCACGTACTTCTCAATTGGCCGGACGCTGGAACGGGTCGCGACGGACGGGTCACCCGGCTTGATGAGCAGGTTATAGCTGCCCCGGGGCTGGTCGGCCTTGAGCGACGGGTTCTGCCGCACCGTCTGCGGGCCGCGGATCACCAGGGTGTATTGTCCGGCCCGCTGCACGAGGGCCGTGGGCGTGACGCGGAGGTTCTGGCCCGTCAGCACGGGGTCCGTGGTGATGAACGGCATCAGTGCGCCGAGGATCACCCAGACCATAAAGGAGACGTCGAAATGCAGGAAGCTGCAGAGCAGCGTCGGCGGATGACCGCTGCGAGCAAGATCGCGGAAGTGGCTCATCGACTCTCTTCTCCTCCGGGACGGCCCGGAACGGGAAGGCGGAGGATGACCCGGGCGCGAATGCCGGGTGACCCTCCGCCGCTGGATGGTAGACCACGCTGATCAACCGCCGGCCACTTCGCCGGAGCAGGCAGCTCCCTGCCTACAACTGAAGGGTACCGGGTCTTTGTTACGTTCAGGTTTCGACGCGATGAAGAGTGCGTATCCACCTCCTCCGATCCACCTCCTCCGATCCGCGCCCGGCCGCGAACGGGACCGGAAGCGGCGGAAGAAATAGCGCGGATGAGGTGGACGCGGCGCACCGCGGCGGAGCATCGGAGCGGTGGCCGCGGCCCGGCAAGAGCGCCGCGTGCCGAGCGAGCCCTCCCGCGCGGGGCCCGCGCGCATGCGTCCCACTGCGTCAGGGCGCGTGACTTCGGCCCGGGAGCAAGAACGCGACTGCTGTTTACCGCGTCGAAACACCCCGTTAACCTCGCGGCGGTAAGCTCCTGTAAAGAAGCAGGCCGCCCGGGTGGCCTCCGTTACGCAGGGTCCCGCGATGTATTCCCAGCCTCATCTGCTTCAGGGCGTCTACTCCTTCCAGGGCCGGGGTCTCCACCGGCCGCAGCTTCTCACCGAGGAGCTTTCGTGGACGGTGCCGGCCCGCAGGCAGGCGCAGCTCGTCTATTTCCGCGCGGGCAATTCGGCGGACGAGATGATCGACCTGATCGTCATGCGAGACGGGTGCCCGATGCGCCACTTCCCCATCGGAGCGCGGGCGGATTGCCACATCACCCTGGCGGTGGTGGAAGACCTGCCTGCGGGCACTCATCTGCAGGTCTGCGTGGCGGCGCCGGAAGGGCTGGCCGGGACCGTGGTGCTGGACGTGGGACTCGTCGAGGTGGAAGAAACCGGGGTGCTGTCCTACTGAAAGCCTGCCCCGGAGCGGAAGGGGCTGGAAGCGGAAGTTCGGTGCAAGCGGACTTCCGCTTTCACGCGCCACCGGATCCACCGGTCACCAGCGCTGCGTGAATTCCAGGTAGCCCAGAAACGCGCCGCCGCCTTTCTTGTAGATGCGCTCCTGAACGTCACCGCCCGTCGCGTACCCGAAGTAGGCGGAGAGCGTGGTGTTCTTCCGCACCTGGTAATCCACGCTGATATCGGCCAGCATTCCCAGGTCCGTCTTACCGCTGCTGGGGCGCCCGCTGTAGCCGAAGCCCGGCTGGTCCTGGAAGGCGCCGCCGCCGGAATACCAGAGGTCGTCCGCGCTGGCGAGGGAGAGGAAGTGGAGATCGGACCGCACGGTCACCTTGGAGCGCGGCTTGAGGATCGCCTGGAGGAAGGCGTCGTTCAGGTTCATCTCCGTGTAGAACGGGAAGCGGGCATAGATCCGGGGCGTCGGCAGGATGGGAAAGAAGGTGCCGTGCTCGCCGTTGTTTCCATTGCCGTCGCCGCTGAAGTGGGAGTAGCCGGCGCGAAACCACGGTTGGCCCCAGGTGTTCTTCGGCTGGTAGCCGGCCTCGGCGCTGAACGCGAGCGCGCCGTGATCCAGCTTGCCCCAGTCGCCCCACTGGAGCGCTCCCCAGAAGAGGCCATCCGCTTTTCCCGTCCCGAGGTCCCGGACGCCCAGCCAGTGGCCGCCGACGGTGTTGATCGCGATCTCTCCCGTGTCGCCCTTGCGCGCGGCGAGGGGCCGGTTGTCCGTCTTCACCACGCCCGGCCGCTCGTCCCGGTAATGGATGCCGAACAGCCGCGCTTCTCCGGCGAACCGCTTTCCGGAGAGCGGGGTCGTGGCGGAGGCGTAGCCGACTTTCACCTCCTCCAGCGTGGGGTTCCCGTCCAGGTCGAAGACCCCGGCGGTGGGCATCGCGCCGAACGCGGTGATGTTCAGATGCGGGGTGTTGTGGGTGAACTGCCCGCCGTCGTAGCTCCGCTGGACATCGCTCCAGGCGAAGTTTCCGATCAGCCGGTGTGCAATCCGCTCCCGCTTCATCCAGGCCAGTGAGGCATCCGTCGGCGTGGTCTCGGTGCCGTCGATGAACTCGAACCGGCCGACTTTCAGGCTGTTCTCCCGGGCGGCGGGGCCGCCGCCCAGCCCCCGGTGCAGCCAGTACCCCTGCTTAATGAAGATGTTGGCCTGCAGCGAGCCGTTGGCATCCCGGTAGGCCGCGCCCAGGCCGAGCTGGCCCAGCGGGGCGCCCAGGCTGGCGTCTCGCGGCAGGCCCAGCAGCGTGGGCTGCGCCAGCTCAAAGGTGAGGTCGTCGTTCGGCGATTGATACGCCGCTCCGAACCGCAGGAGGGACCCGGTGAAGGCATACTGCTCTCTGCCGCCGAGATGCCCGAACCAGTCCCAGACCTCCTCGCGTACCCGCAGCGACCCGAACGCTCGCAGCGTCGGTTTGCCGGCGGGAGCGGCCGGTGAGGCGATGGCGGCCCCCGCGTTGTTCTCGCCCGGCGCGCTTTTCTCGGCCCGGGCCGTCCCGGCAGCCGCCGCCGGCGACGCGGCCGTCGGAACGGCGGCCTGCGGATCCGGCGCCCGCGGGTTGAAATCCGGGGTGCTGGCCGGCGCCGCGACGAGGGCGGCGGCCAGCACCGCGGCAGAGGGCTGGAGGACCCGCGGCAGCACCGCGGTGAATCGACCATGCATCGGAACTCCCTCCCGCAGCGGGCGCCTGCCCGCTGGCTGAGTAAAAAGAGGAGCGACGCGCCACGCGTTCCGCGTGGTTAGCCGCTCCTCCATCGTCGGAAGCCGAGCGGACGGCGAAAGGGCTCCACGCTGACTCCCGACCTCGCCCCGCCGCTCTTGAGCTATTGAAGGGTAGAACACTGATGTTACATCGAGGTAACGCGCGGGTGAAGAGTGCGTGAACCCTCTCGAGTCAATCCCGTGTCTGATCTTGACTTCCGGCAGATCCTGGAGCTGACCCGCGACGCCGTGGTGGTGGGCGACCGGGCGGGCCGCATCGTGTATGCGAACCCGGCCGCGGAAACCCTGCTGAGGTGGCCGCCGGGCGAGCTGGTGGGAAAGCCGATCACGGCCATCATCCCGCCGGGACTGCGGGGGAAGCACACGGCCGGCTTCAACCGGCACCGCGCCACCCGCGCCGCGCGGATTCTGGGCCGCGCCATTCGGGTGCCCGCCCTCCGCCGCGACGGCGCAGAGGTCCGCGTGGAGCTGACGGTGCACGCCTACCGGGGCGGTGCGGGCGCGGAATGGTATGTCGCGTCGATCCGGGAGCCGGGAGCCGGGTTGGAGCGGGAGCCGGGAGGCACGGCCGGTCCCGGTCTCCGGGAGCTGCGCGCCGTGCTGGACGGGCTCACGGCGGAGCTGAGCGATGTGGAGCTGGCACGGCGCCTGGACCACCTCCTGTCCGCGCACCTGGGGACGACGGTCGCGCGCCTGTATGTACGCTCCGCCGAGGGTGAGGCGCTGCGGCTCGGCACGGGGGTGCGCCCCGTCCCGGAGCTCAACGAGCTGCTCCCGCGGGCGGAGGACGACCCGGTCCGCGCCGCGGCGGAGCGGCGCCAGCCCGTCATCGTCAGCCGGATGGAGCTCCTTCCCTACGATCAGGCCTGGCTGGCGGTGCGGCAGATCCGGTCAGTAGCGGCCTTCCCGGTCGCACTCGCGGGCGAGAGGCGCGGGATCTTACTGTGCCTCTCGCGCGAGGCACTCTCGCCCGAGGGACAGGAGCTCCTGGCGCTGGCGGCGGTCCACCTCGCGGCGCTTCTTGGGGAACGGGAGCTCCGCCGCCTGGCGGCCGCCGAGGAGCGCCTGCGCGCGGTCCGCTCGGCGGCCGCGGAGCTGACCGCGCTGCTTGCCGCCGGCAGCGACACGCCCGTTTTGCTGGAGCGGATCGTGGAATTCGGGGTCCAGCTTTCCGGCGCGGACGAGGGGTCGCTCATGCTGCGGGATTCGGAGAGCGGCGACTACGTGGTGCGGGCCTGCGCCGGGTACCGCACCCCCATTCTCGGGATGTCCGTACCGGCGGGACAGGGGCTCACCTCCGCGGTGGTTGCGGCCGGAGCGGCAGTCCTGGTGGAGGACTACCAGGCGTACCCGCAGGCCGTGCCGCGGATCCGGCAGCGCGGGGTCCGCGCCGCGCTCGGGGCGCCGGTCCGCGTGCGGAGCGGGAGCGTCGTGGGAGCGCTCAAGCTGGAGAGCAAGTCTCCCACGTTCCGCTTTGGAGCGGAAGAACGGGAGCTGCTCGAGCTCCTCGCGTCACTGGCCGGCGCGGCACTCTCGGGGCAGCCATAAGGTAAACCGCGCGGTCCGGTCCCCACGGTCGCCCCGCCCCGCTCCTCCCTCGTCTCTCCCTCTCCGTGTCTCAGTGGCTCCGTGGTGAGTTTCCCGGTCACCGATCCCCGCTACCGGGTCCGGAGCCGGATCACCGTCACGGAGCTCGCCGGGAA
>CAYQDT010000319.1:0-5333 GCA_964416225.1 uncultured bacterium | reverse complement strand
GGGGACTGGTGGCGGCACTCGCCGGGGTTTGCCTCCAACCCGCTGACCTGCCGGATCTGGCACTGCGCCCCGGCGCACCCGCAGCCCATCTCGCCGGGGTACCCGCGCGGACCACGTCCGCGGCGCGGCTGACTCCGGTGGTCGCCCATGGTCGGGCAGTCCGCACCCGGCTGATCCGCACGGTATCCCGGGTCCGCCGCCGTAAGGGGCACCTCACCCTTCCGCGACACACGGCCATGCTGCGCATCGAGAGTGGCGTTCTATGATTGGCAAGAAGTGGTGGATCTCCGCCGCGGCGGCGGCCTCGGTGATCGTGGGCGGCGCGGGTGTCTGGTGGGCCAGTCGCCTGAGCGGTGCCCCGCACCGACACGTGATCGGATTTGTCGTCCCGTGGGACCGGCTGTCGCTGCAGTCCCTCAAGGAGCACGCCGGAAGCCTGACGGAAGTCGCGCTTCCGGCGTTTCGCGTTGGAGCGACCGGGCAGGCGGTTGACCTGGTGGATCCGGAGTTCTTCGCCGCCGTCAAGGAGACGGGTCTTCCCGCCCTCGCGACCGTCACCAACTTCGATCGCGCCTTCAACCCGGCCCTCGCGCATCTGGTTTGCGCCACGCCCGCGGCCCGGGACCGCTTTGCGGAAAGCCTGGTATCCGCCGCGCGGCGGCGCGGGTTCCGCGGAATCAACCTCGACCTGGAAAACGTTCCGGAAGCGGACGCGTCCGGCTACGCCGCACTCGCCGCGGCGGTCCGCCAGCGGGCCTCCCGCGCGGGCATCCGGGTATCGGTGGACGTGCCCGTGCAGCGCGCCAACGCGGCGCACAGCGGGTTTGACGTCAAGGGGTTGGCGGCAGCCTCCGACCTACTCGTCGCCATGTTATACGATGAGCACGGGCCAGCGAGTGAGCCGGGACCCATCGCCGGGCGGCCGTGGGTTCGGGACGGGCTGCGGGAAGCGCTGACCCTGGTGCCGGCCGAAAAGCTGGTTTTGGGCGTCGGCACGTATGGCTACGACTGGAGCCGCACGGGTCCCGGCGAGGAAGTCTCTTACTCCCACGCGCTGTCGCTGGCCGCTTCCGCCTCTCGCCCGATCACCTGGGATGCCGAGGCGCGGGCTCCGCACTTCGATTACCACGACAGCCGCGGTGAGCATCACGTCTGGTTTGAGGATGCGGGCACGGGCTCCGGACGGCTGCGGGATGCGCTCGCCGCGCGGTGCGCGGGCGTGGCACTCTGGCGCCTGGGAGATGAGGACCCGGAGCTCTGGCACCTCACGGACGGATATCGCGCGGGCCATGCCCAGACGGAGCTCAGCAGCCAGGTAAGCCTTGCGCCCATCACCACGGTTAAGGGCGAGGGCGACCTGTTCACGATCCATCGCGGCCGGGCATCCGGCTCCCGGCAGGTTCAGTGGGAGAATGGAGAGGTGGCGGAGGAGCGGTACTCGCCGCTGCTGTCCGCATTCGCGCTCGAGCGGTACCTGCCGGTGCAGCCGAAGCAAGTTGCGCTGACGTTCGATGATGGTCCGAACGGCGCAAACACGCCGCGCCTGCTCGACGAGCTGAAGCGGGAGAACGTGAAAGCCACCTTCTTCCTGATCGGCCAGAACGTGGCCGAAAACCCGGACCTCGTGCGGCGGATCTACGCGGAAGGGCACGACATCGGGAACCACACCTTCACGCACCCGCACATGGAGTTGGTATCGCCGCTTCAGGCGCGCCTCGAGGTCAACCTCAACCAGCGGCTGATCGAGTCGGTGATCGGTCACCGGACGGCGCTCTTCCGCCGCCCCTACGACGTGAATAACGCACCGGTCGAGCCGGAGGAGATGCGCCCGCTGCTTGCGGCGGCGGATGCCCATTACCTGCTCTGCGGCGCGAGCGTCGATCCCGCCGACTGGTCTGGCGCGGGCGCGGACCGCATTGCCGCGGACTGTCTCCGGCAGCTCGGAGCCTCCGGCGCGGACGGGCACGTGATCGTCATGCATGACGGGGGCGGCAACCGCGATGCGACCCTTGCCGCGGTGCCGCGCGTCATCGAGCAGCTCCGCGCGCGCGGGTACCAGTTCGTGACGCTGCACGAGCTCATCGGGCGGCCGCGCGATGTGGTGATGGAGCCGGCCGGCGCGGAGCCGCTCGTGGCGAGGGCCGGGCTGGAGGCAGTGAGCCTATTGGTTCGGCTGGGTGTTGTGGGGCAGGCGCTGGTGATCGGGGGCCTGTTGTTCCTGGTCCTGCGGCTGGTGTTCACCACCAGCGGCGCGCTGATCCAGTTCCGGCGGACCCGGCGCAACTCCGCGCCGGCGGCGGCGGTTGAGGATGGGCCGCTCGTGAGCGTCCTGGTGCCGGCGTACAATGAGGAGCAGGTGATTGGTGCGACCATCACCTCGCTGCTTGCCTCCACCTATGCCCATCTCGAAATCCTTGTGATCGACGACGGCTCGAAGGACGGCACGTACGAAGCGGCACTGCGCGCCACCAGCGATCCGCGGGTTCGCGTGCTGCGTAAAGAGAACGGCGGCAAGGGGATGGCTCTCAACTGGGGTCTCGAGAGAGCATCCGGTGAGTGGGTGGTCGCCATCGACGCGGATACGATCTTCGAGCCGGAGACCATTTCCTACCTGGTGGAGCACCTGCGTGATCCGAAGGTGGGAGCGGTGGCCGGGAACATCAAGATCGGCAACGCAACGTCGCTGCTGACCCGCTGCCAGCACGTGGAGTACATCGTCGGAATCAACCTGGACAAGCGGTTCTTCGACCTTCTCGGCTGCGTGCCGGTGGTGCCGGGTGCGGTCGGGGCGTGGCGGAAGAGCGCCATTCAGGCGGTCGGCGGCTACTCCGCCGGGACGATGGCCGAGGATGCGGACCTGACCCTCTCCGTGCAGCGAGCCGGATATCGGGTGGTGTATGAGGATCGAGCGCGAGCGTGGACCGAAGCGCCGACTTCCGTGGAGTGTCTCATGAAGCAGCGCCTGCGGTGGACGTTCGGCACGCTCCAATGCCTGTGGAAGCACCGCACCGCATTCTTCAACCCGAAGTCCGGCTCCCTGGGGATGGTTGGGATGCCGTACATCGCGTTCTACCACGCGCTGCTTCTGGCAGGTCCGCTGGTGGACGGCCTCTTCATTCTCGGCTGCCTTGCCGGCTGGTGGAAGACGATGCTCCTGCTCTCGCTTCCGTATCTGGGCGTGGAGCTGGGAATGGCCGCGCTCGCCTTCTGGATGGATGGTGAGCCCGTGTGGAATATCTGGCCGGTGGTGGCACAGCGCCTCGGTTATCGCCAGTTGATCTACTGGACGATGTTCCGATCGGTGCTGATGGCGTGCAAGGGGGTGTATCTCCCGTGGCAAAAGCCGCGCCGCCTCGCGGCGCTCGCCCCCTCGGTCGCCGCTCGAAAGCAGTAGCGTCCCGGTCTCTTGAATCGCGGCTCCCCAATCAAGCCGGCTCGTCCGGTGCGAAAGGGGAGCCGCGCTCGTCTGTACGGCCCGCGCCGCAGGAAGCGGTAAGAAAAAGCCCGCGGCGAGTTTCTCGCCGCGGGCACTGGGCCGCGATCACCAGGCCCGAAAAGGATGGTGGTTCGGCTCGACTCGAGCCAGGGGCTAGAAGCGAAAGCTGATCTCGGAGCGCAGCCAGTTGGACCGGAACCGTTCCCGGCTCACCCCGATCGAGAACGTCTGGTCGTCACGGATCGAGTAGCGCATACCCAGGGTCGCCGCGGCTCCGCTCGGGCTGGTCCCGATGCCCCGGTGGCCCCGTTCCGCCATGTGACTTGCCCCAAGCGCGTAGGGTGCCGCCGGGTTTTGCGTCAGATCACCAAACAGGCGCAGCTTTCCACCCAGCCGGTATTCGGAGCCCAGGCTGCCCGCGAACTGGGGTGCACCCTGAGCGCCGTGGAGACGGTTCGCCGAAGCAATCCCCGCGCTGATAGTGGGGGAGAAGCGGCCCAGGTCGACGTTGAAGCCGATCGATCCGACGTAGTCCGTCTTCCCCGTTCCCACGTAGTGACCCACGCTTCCCAGGTCCTCATCGAAGAGGGTCGGCCGCGGGTGCGTGAACGGGTGGAAGACTGGCCCCGCGTTCAGCTCGAACCGCTCGTTGAGCGTGTACGTGAACGTCTGGGGCAGGGAAACGGAGGAACTCCGCCGCGACAGGTCGTATTCGAGCGAGTTGTCGAATTTGAAGCGGCTGGACGGCGCGTCGGAAGCAGTGCCCGGCGTGTCGTCCGCTGCCAGGGCGGGCACGGACGCCAGGGTCAGCAGCGCAGTAGTGATCCAGAGCGGAAAGCGTCCCATGGCGTTCGCGGATTTCCAGCCTCAAACAGCGGGCGGAAGCCGGGTGGCCCAGCTTCGTCCTGGCTCCACTCGGAGTGTAGTCGCCGAACGATCAAGCTGCCGTTAAGGGAGCTCGGGTGGGGTAAAGAAGCAATTAAGCTTTTGGCGCGCAGGACCGTGTGGACGGGCGCCGACCACGCGTCGGGGTGATTATACCGCTGAGGCGCTGCGAAGGGAAGTGGTCGGGATTCGGCGCTTCCCGTTGGAGGCAGGGGAACCGGACCGGGTCCGCCTGGGGACCGCCGTGGTTTTCCGCGGCCTCCGGCGCCGGATCGTCCAGTTGCACAGGTGCGAAGGTCCGCTGTTTGACACCGGCGGCGCCGTGCGCGCAACCCGTGAGCCGCCACGACGTGCGGACGGCGGGCAGCACGCGGCCACAGTAGGGGGTGCCTGGAGCCACGGGCTTCCGGGCGAGGAGCTGCCGGAGCGCCACCAAAAGATCGGCGCGGAGTTCCGGGTGATCCACACCCGCGCGGACGCTGCGTGATCCCGACCGCGGAACGGCTGGAACCGCCCACGCGCTGCCGCCGCGGAACGGGGCGGTGAGCGGGGTGCAATTCGGGTCCACCGATCGCACAGCGCACCGTGCTAACATGAAAGGCTACTCCCATGCAGAGCGGAGCCGGATCGGGTGCGGGCACGTGCGAATGCGATTCAATTTCGAAGACTACCTGAATCTGTTTTCCGTGGACGACCTGCGCGAGCTGGCGCAGCGCCGCGGGTTCCTCCTTGCACAGAGCGCGCTGAATAGCCGGCAGACCCTGGTTCGCCGGCTGTCAGCGACATTGGAGCGGCCGGAGAGCGTCTACCCCTCGCTCTTCGGCCTGAACGCCGCCGAACTGGCGGCGCTCGGCCAGGTCGTGACACCACGGGGGGTCACCAGCGCTTCGTCGCTGGCCGGAAAGCTCGGCTGGAACGCGGCAGTGGCTGCGTCCGTCCTCGACGGACTGCGCCGCCTCGGACTGCTGTTCCCGGAGGGTAACTGGGAGAGCATCGTGGTGCCGCCGCCGAC
>CAYQDT010000318.1:0-5336 GCA_964416225.1 uncultured bacterium | reverse complement strand
GTGCTCAAAGCCGCCGGTCTCGATCGCGCAGTGCATGCCGCATTCCTTGGGAGCATCGGTTTCCCACCACCAGCGCCCCGATCGGGAATGGGCGCCATCCGGAACCGCGCGGGTGCACGGGGCGCAGCCGATGCTGGTGAACCCTTTCGCGTAGAGCGGGTGGGTGGGGACGTTGAACTCTTTGATGTAGCCCCAGACGTCTTCCTCGGTCCAGTCCGCCAGCGGGCTGACCTTCACGATGCCGCCGTGGTCATGATCCAGCTCGATCTTCTTGATATTCGCGCGGGTGGCCCACTGATCCCGCCGCAGCCCCGTCGCCCAGGCGTCCACGGTCTTCAGGGCGCGATTCAGCGGCAGGATCTTGCGGATATGGCAGCAGAGGAGCCGCTTTTCCACGCCCTGGTAGAAGAGGTTCAGCCCGTGCTTGCCGACCATTGCCTCAACCCCGGCGGCTTCCGGGAAGTAGACCTCCACGTGGATCCCGTACTGCTCGCGGAAGCGGTCCATGATCTCGTAGTGTTCCTGGGACAGGCGCCCGGTGTCCACCGTAATGACGCGCACGTTCGGGTTGATCTTGTGCGCCATGTCGATGAGCACCACACCGTCCGCCTGGAAGCTGGTGATGATCGCGAAGCGCTTCTCACCGAAGCGCTCCATCGCCCACTCGAGTACGTCCTCCGGCTCCCGGCTGTCGTATTCCACGGCCAGTTCGCCGACTTCCAGATCGTCGAGCAGGATCGGTTCTAATTCCAGCATGGGTCCATCCTCGGGGAGTCAGATGCTTGGCGATTCAGATGTTCGGGGGCCAGCCGGGGCCCGCGGTTATGCTCCTGCGGCAATCTGCAGGATGCGCTCGTCCGGCAAGCGGCGGTAGAACTCGGGCAGCCCCTCCCCGCTCTCCCGCTCCCGGATCCAGGTCTCCACGAGCCGCTCGACCTGGGCGTTCACCTCGGCGCTCGGCACGCGCCGCAGTAGCGGGCGCCCGATCTGCGCGCCGGGACCGAGCTTGCCCCGCAGGATGATGTCGTAGCAGGTGATTTTGCCGGTCTCGGAGTTCTTGGTCGTCCCCTGAAAGCCCAGGTCGCCGACCCAGTGCTGGCCGCAAGCGTGCGGACAGCCGTCCAGGTAGAGACGCAGCCCAGAGATCTGCTCGCCGAAGCGGTCTTCCAGGTTGTTCACGATCTCCACCAGCTTCGGCTTCGTGGGCCCCACGGCGAAGTTGCAGCAGGGATCGCCCGTACAGCCGATGCTGTGGCCGCGGATCGGGTTCACGTGCAGGGGGAATCCGAGCTCCGCAATGGTCCGGACCACGCGCTCCACCTCCGCCTCCGGGACGTGGGTGAGGATGAAGTTCTGCTCGCGGGTGATACGGAACTCCCCGCCGAACGGCTCGATCAGGTCGGCCACGGTCTGCATCTGCTCGCCGGACATCAGCCCGGGGAAGACCGGGAAGCCGATGTAGCACCGCCCCTCGGCGCCCTTCTGGGGATGGATCCCCATGTGGTCCGTCCGGCCCTTCGGCTGTGGGTTTTCCTGAAGGTCTTCCAGCTTGCGGCCCAGGTGCTCTTCGAGCTGCTGGCGAATCGACTCGGGGCCGTCGTCATCCACCATGAACTTGAAGCGGGCCTTGGCGCGGGAGACCCGGTACCGGAGATCCTTGCTCCAGATCTCAGTGAGGCCGCGGGCCGTCTCCAGGGCCTCCTCTTTCGGCACGAACACTCCCAGGCTCTTGCCGATCCGGGGCACGCTGGAGAGACCCCCGCCTACCCACAGGGCATACCCCTCGCGGCCGTCCTGGAGGGTACCCACGAGCGCGATATCGTGGATCTCCGGTGCATTGCAGTGATAGCTGCAGGCGGACACGGTGTACTTGTGCTTCCGCGGGAGATTGCCGTACTCCCGGTTCCCATAGAAGAATTCGGCGATCTCCCGGATCGTGGGATGCGCGTCGAAGTGCTCTTCCGCGTCCAGCCCGGAGACGGGGCAGCCGGTCACGTTCCGGAGGTTGTCGCCGCAGCCGCCCGCGGTCGTCAGCCCGACGGCCGCCAGTTCGGAGAGCACGGTGGGGAGGGAGGCGAGCCGGAGCCAGTGGATCTGGATGCACTGCCGCGTGGTCAGCTCACCGCTGTTTTCGCCGTGCTCGCGGCTCAGCCGGCCCACGGTGCGGAGTTGCTCGGCGGTCAGGATCCCGTTTGGGATCTTCACCCGCAGCATGAAGCTTCCGATCTTCGGCTTGTCGTGGTAGACGCCGTACCACTGCAGCCGAAGGATGTCTTCCTCCGGAATCTCCTGAAGCGGTATCTCAATGAAGCGAGGAACGTCCGCCAGCACATCATACGGGTGCTTTTCGCGCTTCAGTCGCTCCACGGAGTTGCGGCGCAGCACCTCTTCTTCGGTCAGCGGCCGCTGCTCGCGGCGGGGCCGACGCTCCTCGACGACCGGAGTTCCGTCGCTCATCATCTCTCCCCTGACATCGAAGCTGCCGGGAAACATGACTATTTCAGTCACCAAATGCAGCTTTGATAGAAGGTTATCGTCCGGCGACCGGCATGTCAAGCCGGGGCCGGCTCATCCGGGGAGGAATCGGGACGGTAAGCCGGTGATCGGCGCGCCTAATCGAGGACGATCGGCAGGGGGAGCGGGCACCCGTAGGCGGGTGCGCCGGCGGGGAGGCGGTTGAGGCGCTCCACCTCCAGAATACAGGCGTCCACCAGGCGGAGGTCTTCGGTCTGGCGGGCCAGCCGCACCAGCGCGTCAGCGGCCTCGCTGACGGTCGGGATGGTGCCGGAGCGCGCGCCCATCAACTCCAGAGTACGCGCCAGGCGCTCATCCCGGTAGCGCGATCCCTGGCGCTGGGCCCGGCTGGCCGCGGCGGCGGCCCGGGCTGCCAGCGGCGCGTTGGTCCCCGAGCGCTGCGCGTCGGCCGCCGCGACGGCCGCCGTCGCCTCGATCTCGCGGCTCCGATCCTGTCGTTCACGCGCCATCCGGCGCGCTTTACGGAAATCGCGCGCGCCGGTATCGGGACGGCCGAGGGCGCACCAGACCCAGCCGCGGGCCAGAAGCAGCGGGACGGATCGCGAGCAGTCGCCGCCCTTGAGCAGGGCCGAAAGCTCACGGGCCGCGGCGGACGGGCAGCCCATCTGGGCCAGCACGACCGCGTGAACCCGTTGAAGCTCCGCGCGCCTTCCCGGATCCAGCGCCCTTTCGCCGGCCTCTTCCAGGCGGGCGAGTGCGTAGAGCGGCTGCCCAGCCTCCCACGCCGCAATGGCGGCAACTCGCATCGCCTCCGCGAAGAGGGCCGGGTCCCCGGATGCCCACGCCTCGTGCACCGCCTCGTTCACGTGGCGCAGCGCGGCCGGGTGCTCCCCGAGCCGGCTCTGAAGGTGAGCGAGTGCAAGCAGTACCCGCGCGATCTCCACCGGCGCCTCGGCGGCACGCGCCATCCGGAGAGCCGCGCGGGCCGGCGCCAGCGCCTGCTCGGTATTGCCGCGCTGGAGCTCCAGGCGCGAGAGGACCTCGTAGGCCTGGGCGGCGGTCCGCAGGTCGCCCGCCGATTCAAAGCCTCGGGCAGCGGCCCGGAGCTGCTTGGCGGTACGCGGCGCGCGGCCCGCTCGCAGCGCCTCCTCGACCTCGCGGATGGCGTCACGGGATGACTGCAGGTCGGCGGATGAAGGCGGAGGCGGAAGTTTGCGGACGGGCATATGAGGATCCGTAACGGCGTAGCAACATGTGGCCGGCGGCGGCCGGATGCGGAGCGCAGCGGGGCCCCGGGTCCCGGCACGCGCGCGAGCCACCATGATAGCGTTGCACAGCGGTGGCGTGAACCGGCGAATTGAGGATCAACCGCTGCCATGCTGCCTTGAGGAGAGAGCGATGTCCGAGCATCTGGTTCTGAGCACCCCCTCCACATCCCTGCTCGAGTCCGACGCGGATGCGGTGATTGTTCCCGTCCCGCAGGATGGAGCGCTATCCGGCAACGCGGCGGAGGTCGACCGGCGGCTGGACGGCCTGCTGACCGAGATGCGGGAGTCGGGCGAGTTCCGCGGGGAAGCGAACACGGTGGCCGTGCTCCCCACGCTGAGCCGGCTTCCGTCCCGCCGCGTGGCGCTGCTCGGGCTGGGCAAGCGAGAAGAGGAGAGCCGCACGCGGTGTGTCCAGGCGGCGGCATCCGTCGCGCGGGTGCTCGGAAAACGTGGCCTGCGCGTGGCCGCCGCGGCCGCCGCGGACCTTCCGCTCCCTCGGGAGGAAGCCGCCTCGGCCTGGTCGGAAGGCGCCGAGCTCGCGCGCTTCCAGACGGGCCGGTACCGGACGGCCGAACGGCGGGATGAATCGCTCTCCGAGCTGCGGCTTCACGGCGCCGCTCCGGAGAGCACTGCGGCCGGGAGCAGCCGGGGCCGCGCCAAGAATTGGGCGCGGGAGCTCATCAATGAGCCGAGCAATGTTCTCGACCCGCCGGAGCTGGCCCGGCGCGCCGTGGAGATGGCCGCACGGGTCGGCCTCTCGTCGGAGGTGCTGGAGATTGCGGACATGGAGCGCCTGGGAATGGGCGCGATCCTGACCGTCACCCGCGGCTCCGATACTCCCGCAAAGCTGATCGTGCTGCGTCACCAGGTGCGCGACGGCGGACCCCTGCTGGCCCTCGTGGGGAAGGGCGTCTGCTTTGATACCGGAGGGATCTCCATCAAGCCGGCGGCGGACATGGGGAAGATGAAGGGGGACATGGGGGGCGCGGCGGCCGTCCTGGGCGCCATGCAGGCGATCGCCGAGCTCCGGGTGGGGATAAACGTTCTGGCGCTGGTCCCGGCGGTGTTCAACATGCCGGACGGCCGTGCCTGGAAGCCGGGCGATGTGACCACCGCGATGAGCGGGAAAACGATTGAGTGCATCACCACGGACGCAGAGGGCCGGATGCTCCTCGCCGACGCCGTCCACTACGCCTGCACCCTGGGCGCCACCCACATCGTCGACATCGCCACGCTGACCGGCGCCTGCATGATCGCCCTGGGTCACGTGGCGAGCGGGCTGTTCGGGACGGACCCGGAGCTGGTGGAACGGGTCCGATCCTCCGGCCAGGATGCGGGTGAGCTGCACTGGCAAATGCCGCTGTTCCCGGAGTACCGCGACGCCATCCGCAGCGAGATCGCGGATCTGAAAAACAGCGGCGGCCGCGCGGCGGGATCCATCACCGCCGCCTGGTTCGTCCGGGAGTTTGCGGGGGAGACGCCCTGGGCCCACCTCGATATCGCCGGTTCCGCCTCCTATGACAAGGGAAAGCCGTGGGCGCCGGCGGGACCCACCGGGACGGGCGTCGGAACCTTCATCAACCTCGCGCTCCA
>CAYQDT010000317.1:0-5351 GCA_964416225.1 uncultured bacterium | reverse complement strand
GCCGGGCTTGTTATCCTGAACCCCGTACTTGATGCCGCTGTTGGCGCCGACGCCGATCTTCCACTCCCAACGGAGATCGAAGTTTTCATATTCGGCATCGGTGATCAGGTCCCCGTCCTTGCCGAACGCTCCGTCACCGGCCCGGTGCTTGATGCATCCGTCTTCGATGCTCCAGCCGACGTCCGGAAGATCCGGCCGGCCAAGGCCTCGCCAGCCGGCGAAGCTCTTCCCGTCGAAGAGGAGCTTCCAGCCGCTCTCGGCTTCTCGCCGGGACAGCGTGTTCTTAGCGGAGGACGCGGCGTGTCCCAGGGAGGAAAGGCCGAGGACGATCAGGCCGCACATGAGCGGCGTCAGAATGCGATAGGGAGAGAGCCGGTTGGGAGTGTGCATGGTGTGTTTCCGCGGAGAGGATGATGCTCCGTTCGCCGAGTTGTTCGGGGACAGAGACCGGCATCACCTCCCCGGCCCGGGGCGGATCCGCCTCGCGCCATCCGTCGATGCGCGCCGAAACGCCGCAGCGCCGGTCCGCCGTGTTATGATTCCCGCGCGCACTTCATCGCCCCGGCCGACGACGAAGCCTCTCGTGAGGTATGGGCAGAGGAAACCCGGTCCCGCGGTGTTTGCGGCGAGCCGCCTGGGCCGACGCCTTCCCGCGCCTTACTGAACGATGCTGCTCCAACTCCTCCTGGTCTTTGCCGCGGCGGCGGCTGCCGGCGCGGTGAACTCCGTGGCCGGCGGCGGAACGCTGCTCACGTTTCCCGCACTCCTGGCCACGGGACAGGCCGCCATCGTCGCGAACGCCACCAGCACGGTCGCACTCTGGCCGGGCGCCATCAGCAGCTGGTACGGCTACCGTGAGGAGATCGGCGAGAGCCGGCGCCTCCTCGCCCCCCTCATCTTTCTGGGGATCAGCGGGGGTTTGATCGGCTCTTACCTGCTGCTGGTGACGCCGACGAAGGTCTTTGACCGGATCATTCCGTACCTGATCCTGTGCGCGACGCTGCTCTTCCTGGCCCAGGAGCCGCTTTCCCGCTGGCTCAGAGCGCGGAGCGGCGGACGGGAGGCGGCCGCAGAAGAGGCCCATCCGGACTCCCTCCGGCTTCCGCCTCCGGCGCTGCTCGCGGTCTTTTTCACCGCCGTGTATGGTGGCTATTTCGGCGCGGGCATCGGGATTGTGACGCTGGCCGTGCTCGGGATGATGGGTCTGCGCAACATCCACCGGATGAACGGCCTGAAGAACGTCTACGCCCTGGCGACCAACGGCGTCGCGGCCGCCATCTTCATCGCCAAGGGCCTGGTGGACTGGCGGGTTGCGCTCCTCATGGCGGCCGGGGCACTGTTTGGGGGCTACACGGGTGCCGGGATAGCCCGGAAGATCGGCCAGCGAAACGTTCGCCGGCTCATCATCGGCATCGGATTCGTATTGACGGTGTGGATGGTGGTTCGCCGCGGGTAGGGGTCCGGCCGTGGGCAGTTCCGTGCAGACCCGGCGGGACGAGGGCGGGACCGGGGTCGGGGAGCTCTCGGGAACTCCTCTTCCGTCGTGGAGGCCGGCACGCGGGGTGAAGCGCACGACTATGGCCCCTGGAGCAGCCGGCATCTCTTCATCTAAGCTTCATCCCTTCGACGTCCACAGTTACACAGACCCGGCAGGGCGGGTCGGAGGCTTACGAGCATGCAGCGTACCACAGCCGGGTGGGGGGTGGCCGGCATCCTGGCGGCCGGGGGCATCGCGGCATCCGTGATCGCGGGAGCGCCCAGGCACCTCCCGGATTCGCCCTTCACCACCCAGTCAGCCGCCGTCGGAGCCGCAGGCGAGAGAGCGACCGCCGAGATCACGGCCATATCCGGCGCGGCCGTGCGCGCTTCCGGAGCAGGGGACGCGCCGGCACTTCACGCCACCCTCCGGCCGGCGGCCGCCCACGATCGATCCGCAGCAGCGGGGCGCCCCCACACGGCCCCCGTCGGGGTCCGTCCGGCGTTCGTCCCGCCGGGGGAGCAGCCATCCCCGATACGGAACATCGCTTTGGTTGGCGTGACCAATTCCGGCGGCGCCGCGTCGGCGTGGCTGATGGACACGGAGACGCGGGAGCGAGCCTCCGCGCAGGTCGGCGGCTCCGCCTTTGGCTTCACGGTCGCTCAGATTCGGGACGAGAGTGTCCTGCTCCGGCGTGCAGGGCACAGCTATCCGGTCCGGCTGGGTGAACGACCGATCGCGGTAGTGGGCCCGGCATCCGAGAGCGTCGGCGAGCCGGCTCCGGAACGTCCCACAACCGCGCCGGAGCCTGCGGCGGCCGGAGCACGTGCCGGCTACCGCAGCTCGTCCGGCGAATCCGCCGCGGCAAGTCCGGCGGCTCCCTTCGGCAATCCGGAGTCGCTCCGGGGCCGGGAAGCAGCCGTAACCCGCGCCCCGCGCGACCTCCCGACGGGAACGCCGGAGCCGGCCGCAACCTCGCCCGGCTCCGGCGGCGCGGACGGCCCGGATGCCGCGGGCGACCTCCCCGGGTCGCCATCCGACTCCGCGGGGTATTCCGGCGGCTACACCACGAATCCGCAGACCGCGCGCCGGCGCCACAGCCACCTCATTGGGAGCGCCACCTCCGTGAAGAGCCCGGCTCCCATCGTCAACCCGCAAACGCTGCGCCGTCTGAATGGTGTGGACACCGGGGGACCAACCGCCGCGACCACGCCGGGCGGCCGCCCGTACGTACCGCCGTCGGCCCGCGGCGAGCCCGTCCGCGGCCGTGGCTCCCGGTCGCAGTAATCCTGCGGAGCGGCGGAAGGTCGGGACGGGGTGCACCTCGGGCAGTCCGAATCCCGGCCGGCGCCTCGCAGACCCGCTTTCCGCGGCGGAGTGCGGTGTTGGCTACGGGGCGTGCCGGCGAACGAGCCGGCCGTTTCGGCCATTCCGGCCCCGGCACGCTCCCGCACAGGCTCGCCTCCGAAGCAGGGGAACGTGCCGTTGTACAACGTGGCCCTGATTTGGTGGATTTCCGGGTAACACCTCGCCATTGAGAAAGGGGTTGCACCGCTACCTATCGAATGGCAGTCCGGCCGGATAGGGGCGGGAGGGGACCATGGGTACGCACAACGAATCACAGGCGGTCGTCCTCATCGTAGAGGACAACGACGATAACCGGACCACGCTCATTGAGTTGCTGGCGGTGTATGGATACGAAGCGGTGGGTCTCCGCAGCGGGCGGGAGGCGCTCCACTACCTCGCTGCGAATGACTCGCCCTGTCTGATCTTGCTGGACCTCGTGATGCCCGAGGTTTCCGGATACGAGTTCATGGAGATTCGCGACGCGGATCCGCAGCTCTCGAAGATTCCCGTGGTGCTGTTCACCGGAACTCCCAACAGTCTGGCCACGCCTCACCCGCAGGGCGCGGTGCTCTGCCTCTTCAAGCCGGTGGATCCGAAGCTCCTGATCAAAGTGGTCGGCATCTTCTGCCGGCGGCTGGCCGGCGCGGAAATGGCCCGGGACCCGGCATGAGCCGGCGCCGCGAACGCCGGCACGGTTTACCCTGCGAGAGGATGGGTACAGCGTCCGTGATGCGCGCCGTACCTCGACCGCTCCTGCTGGTGGAAGAAAACGCGGAGCTGCGCCGGGTACAGGCGGAGCTGCTCGATTACGAGGGCTACCCCGTCGCCCTCGCCGCGAATGCCCGCGAAGCACTGCAGTTCATCGAGCGGCGAACGCCCGGCCTCGTGGTAGTCTCACTGGAGCTACCCCTTCCGGGCGGCCGAATGTTTCTCCAGCAGCTCCAGGAGGCCGGGCTGCTGGCACACGTTCCGGTGCTCCTCACCTCCCGAGAGGCGCTCGAGGATCAAGAGGCATCCGATCTCGGCGCGAGGGCGATGCTCCGCAAGCCGCTTCAGCTCGAGCATTTCCTCGCCGCGGTCCGCCGATGGTACGCGCCTTCCCATCCGGACGGCGTGAACCCGTGAGCTCCCGCCGGGCCCTCTCCGGCGCGCGGCGCTCCCGGCACCGCAATCAGGGCGTGCCCCGCCTGGCCAGCACCCGCTCGACCCGCGACCGCAGCACGGCGCCACGATCCCGTGCTGCGTATCGATAGCCGCTCCAGCAGAGCCAGTCTCGTTCGATGACGCCGGGATACCGCTCCGCCAGGCGTGAGTGCGCAAAGTGAGCGCGCCCCTGACGGTTCATCCCGATGAGCGTCTTCAGGCCGCCGGCGCCGTAACGGTGGAACGAGCGAACCACGCCGGTCCGCCAGTTTCGTCGTCCGCGGATTAACGCGCGGGCGAAAAGCTCCAGGTCGTCCAGGTAATCCTCGCCGTAGCCGCCGATTTCAAAGTAGGTGGAAACGGGGACCAGGATCCCGCCGCCCGTGTCCGCGAGATTGACCGGCATGGTCCGCTGCCAGCGGCGGGTGGCCACCTGAACGCAGCCGGTGTCCGCGCGGGCGAGCAGCCCGGCCCGGTCCCGCGCGTCCAGGAGCCGGGGGAAGCGCTCCCAGTCCATCAGCTCCACGTCATCGTCCAGAAACAGGAAGATGTCCGTGTCGCTCCCGTGACGCGCCGCTTCCAGGGCTCCCAGGTGGCGCCGCGGGCCCGGAAACCCGGGATCCGCCCGCACGATGCGCACGAACTTCGGAAGCTCCAGCGGAATGGGGTTCTGGTCCACCACCACCAGCTCGCCCAGGTAGCCGTGCGGAACGGCACCCTGCACGCATTCGATGCATCGCAGCACCTGCTCCAACGGGCGAGCATATGTCGGGACGACAACAAGTAGGCGGGTCATCGCCCCTTGTATACCCGGCCATCCCCGTTCCCTAACGGCTGGGGACCGCCGTGGAGGGTCTCGGCCGACGCAGTGACTCGGCCGAGACTGCCGCTCCTACTGCTCCGGACGGAGCTACTCCGGTTCAGGCGTGAACGCTCTCTTCATCGGTGATGAGCTGGATCGCTTCTCCCACGGCCTGCATCGCTTCCAGGATTGAGTCCCGCACCCCGCTCAGCGCCTCCGCGTGCCGGGCCGGCCAATCGTTGGTCACGTCGTGGATGCCCTGCCACGCGCGGTGCGCCGCGTCGTAGGCCTGCTGGTTGAGCCGGCTCGCGTCGTTCCTGTGGTGGACGGTTCGCTCGGCCTCCAGCCGGTTGAGCACCAGGTCCATGTGGCTCATCGCCTGGCAAACCGCCTCCTTCGCCATCGAGACCTCCGCCCGGCCTTGCGCGCGGGTGATCTCGTCGTATGCCGTCTGGAGGTGGTCCGCAGCCACCGTCAGCCGTCGAGTGTCCATCTGCATGGCTATCCTCCTCACGCGGTTCTCACTGCGCCTCTCACCGCGCCTCCCTGTACCCCTCCCACGGCGGATTTACACCCGCCCGG
>CAYQDT010000316.1:4453-5351 GCA_964416225.1 uncultured bacterium | reverse complement strand
GGTTGCACCCCATGGCATGAATGGTTCGGAAGACGGAGATCGCTGGCCCGCGCGATTCGCATTGCGTGGGCCGGCGCTCCGCACCCCTCCGGATCTCCGGCGTTCCCCGTCCTACGCTGCATCCGTGAGCCCCGCTCCCACCCTCTGAGCACCCGCTCGCCACCTGTCGCCGGCCGTCTCCCACGGCCAATCAGCCACCCTGCATCCGGGATCGACGGCCGGCGGCTCCCACCTCAGGATTCTCATCGTGCCCCACCTCGACTGGACGATCAACGTGCCGACCCTCGCGGGCTGGCTCATCGCGGGCGGGACGGTGATCTGGCGCCTGTCGGCGCTGGTGACGGTGCTCACCACCCTGGTGGGCGACTTCCGGGCCCACGAGGGCCTCGACGAGGCGCGGCATCAGGATACGCAGAAGGCCTTGCGGGATCTGGCGCTGGCGCGGAGCAAATGACCGTGAAGACCACGATTTGGTACCGAGATCCGCACGTGCTCGGCGCGATCGCCGCGTGCGTGCTCGGGATCCTGCTCACCTATCTGCCCGCGCAGTATCACGCCGGGCTGCAGCAGGTTTACGCGCTGCTCGTCACCCTGGGCATCATCTCCGCCCGGGCTGACGTGAGCAGCACGCTGACGTTTACGAAGGGAGACTCGTCCAATGGCTAGTAGTGGCGGCAGCGCTGATTACGTGAGCACCGTGCAGGGGCTGATCTTCGGCCCCACCGAGGCGTATGCCCGCCAGCTCGACGCCTGGAAGACGACCGTGCTCGCGTTCCTCGACCGGGTCTACCCGAAGGGCGCGCCGACCGTGCCGGCGGTGGTGGATGTGGCGCAGGTGGTCAACGACGCGATCCTGCTCGGCGCCGTGGCGGCTCCGCCCGTGCTCAAAGACTACAAG
>CAYQDT010000316.1:0-4443 GCA_964416225.1 uncultured bacterium | reverse complement strand
GCAGACGGACGACCAGAAGATCGGCGGCAGCATCGGCGGCACGCTCTCCTTCATCAGCGCCTCCCTCACCTACAACCACGAGACGGGCACGCAGAGCGCGAACACCCAGAACTACCACCTCGAGTACGACGTGGAGGTGCCGCTGCCGGACAACGGCGATCGCGCTGCGGCGTGCGCCCGGCTGTTCCTGATGACCCGCCAGGCGGTTGCTCCGGCTGCTGCTCCGGCCGCGGGAGGCGCTCCGGCGTAACCGCCGATGTCGACCCCGCCGGAGTCCACCGCGAAGAGTGTCCTCACCGACGAGCATAAGCTCCCGCTCTCCGCGTTCACGGGCTCGCTGGATGCGATCGTGGACGCCGTGTTCACGCGGGCCCGCGCCCTGGGCGTCCGAGTGCGGCTGTCCATCACCCACCCCGGGACCATCCTCAACGATGGCACCGGGGTGCCCTATATGGACCTCTCCGAAAAGGCCAGCAACCAGGGCTCGTTCCAGGGCCAGTGGGCCATGGATCCCGCGGAGCCGGTCCAATGGCCTGACCCGCTCTCCCGTCCCTGATCTGTCTGCAATTGCAGACATTCCATACCGGAACCATACCGGAACCATACCAATGCTCACCCTGACCAACGCGCTGCTGGATGGGACGATTCAGCGGCTCGGCTATCCGGCCCGATCGGCCGGCGAGCTCGTCCTCGTGGGCCTTCGCGGCGCGCGGCCGGTGAGTGACGACGCGATCGCCTCGGTCGGCTGCGGTGGGACCACGGACAGCTACGATGACACCATCGTGGCGTATGGTCCGACCCTGCGCTGTTTCGCGGCGAGCGTGGACCCGGGCGCCACCTATACCCGCGACCCCGAGAACCCGGCCGGCTGCGCCCACCTCTGCAACGGCAGCTACCTCTATGAGTTCGGCGACCACAAGGGCCACGCTGCGCTCGTTGAAGCGGCACCCGTCCGCATCTGGCGCGACGGACTCCGGTCCGGCATCCAGGATGCGCGGGACCGGGTCGAGACCGGCGTGTTCGGCATCCACATCCACAGCGGCGGGCCGGGCCCGCACGTCGGGCCGTGGAGTGCCGGGTGCCAGGTGCTGCGGAGCAATCCCGCTTGGGGCGAGCCGTGGACCACGTTTCTGCGGATTCTGCAGGGGAGTGGGCAGACCCGGTTCACGTACTACCTGCTGGATGCCGTGGAGTTGAGCGGCTGATCTACGCCTTCAATTCGATCTATTCGACCCCTCTTCTTCAACCATGAGCTTCCGTTCCACTGCACTGCTGCTTGCACTGCTCGGCGCATCCCCGCTCCACCTCGGCGCCCCCACGCGCCGCTCCTCGACCAACGGTCGCCGGCTGCCGGACGCGCCGCAGCGGGCCAAGCCCCTTCGAGCGCGCCGCCGAAACCCGAGCAAGCTCGCTCGGCGGATGGCAAAGGCGTCGAACTGGTGACTGACTACGAATACGAGGACCTGATTCGGGAATACCGGGCGCGCGGATGGACCGTCGAGGAGCACGCCGACGGCGTCACGATGAGCCGGCCGGCGCGTCCGGTAAGCGTCCGAAAGCGGCCCACGTATCTGCCCTGGCCGCTCCGGCTCTGGAAGTGGCTGCAATGGCGGCTGCACGCGCGGCGGCATTGAATTCTTTGATTTCTCACCCACGGTTTTTCAAATGCCACGAGGAGGAGCCCGGCCCGGCGCCGGCCGGAAACCGCGCGCGGAGCGCTTCGCTCGCCCGATCGCGGCTGCGGAAAAGCAGATCGCGGACCGGCTTCCGAAGATCATCGATCAACTGCTGCTCATGGCCACCGGCACTGCCCGGCGCACGGAAGAGCGGTACGCCGCGGCCGGCACGCTGAAGCGCAACGACGTGGCACGCGACCCCCTCACGGGTGAGATCACCCTGGACCGCCGCGGCAACCCGATCAAGGTGGAAGTCGCGCTGTATCCGGACCTCGATCCGGGTGAGATGGTGCTCGTCGAGCGCAAAGAGATCGAGCTCGGGCCGGAGCGTGCGGCCGGCGAGTATCTGACGGATCGGATTCTCGGAAAGCCGACCGCTGTGGTGGAGCAGGATATCACCACCAACGGGCAATCCCTGGCTCCGAACATCGAGCTCGCATTGGCAAAGGTGTATGGCTCCGAGCAGAATCCCGAAGCCGGCTCGGAAGGCGCCGAATCCTGACGCCCTCGCCTACGCCCGCACGGCCGCTGCGGCAGGCTGCCCGTCCGATCAGCTCCGCCATTTTCTGGCGGCCGGCGTGGTCCTGCAGCCCCAACAGCTCAAGGCTTCGGCGGCGGCCCGGCAATGTGATCGCGAGGACGGCCCGACGAAGATCGGCTATGGCGGGGCGCGCGGCGGCGGGAAGTCGCATTGGGGTATCGCCCAGGTGGTCTGTGATGACTGCCAGCGGTTCCCGGGCCTGAAATTCCTCTACCTGCGGAAGGTCGGCAAGAGCGGCCGCGAGGCGGTGCAGGACCTCCGGCGCAGCGTGCTCCACAGCACGCCGCACACCTACCTCGAAGCCAAGAACCAGATCGAGCTCCCGAACGGGAGCCGGGTGATCCTCGGCAACTTCCAGACCGACCGGGACATCGACAAGTACCTCGGTCTCGAATACGACGGGCTCCTGCTGGAGGAAGCGACCCAGCTCACGGCGAGCAAGGTCAAGGAAATCCAGACCTGTCTGCGGACCAGCAAGCCCGGCTGGCGGCCGCGGGCGTACTACACGACCAACCCGGGCAACGTCGGGCACGGCTGGTTCAAAAACCTCTTCATCAAGCCCCTGCGCAAGGGCGAGGAGCGCGAGACGCGCTTCATTCAGGCGACGGTGCGGGACAACGCGTTCGTCAACGCCGGCTACCGCGCCGAGCTGGAGTCCCTGACCGGCTGGCAGCGGAAAGCCTGGCTGGATGGCGAGTGGGACATCGCCGCGGGGGCCTATTTCACGACATGGCGGCACGAGGCGCACGTCATTCCGGCATTTCCGGTGCCCAAGCACTGGCGGCTGTGGTGCGCGCTGGATTATGGCTTTACCCACTACACCGCGGTCTATCTGCTTGCCGAGGACGGCGACGGAAACGTCTACATCGTCGATGAGCACGCCGAGCGCGGGTGGCTGCCGCAGCGGCATGCAGCGGCCATCCATGCGCTGCTGGAACGCCACGGCCTTTCCACTGAGGACCTCTGGACCTTCGTTGCGGGCCATGACGTGTTCCAAGCCGGCCGCGATAAAGACGGCCTCACCATCGCCGATACCTACCGCGAGCTGGGCATCGACCTGCAGCGGGCCGACATCGACCGCATCAGCGGCGCGAGTGAGATCTTGAAGCGCCTGGGCGATATCGACGCGGGAATCGCTCCTTCTCTCTTCATCTTTGACCGCTGCGCTCGCCTCGCGGAATGCCTTCCCCTGCTCCAGCATGACCCCCGCCGCCCGGAAGACGTGCTCAAGGTGGATGCAGACGCGGATGGCAACGGCGGCGATGATCCGTACGACGCGGCGCGTTACGGCGTGATGGCCGCGAAGCAGGCCGCCACCTTCGAATTCGTCCAGTTCTGACCATGCCCTCCCCTCTCGCTCGAGTCTCCCACGCGTTCGCGCGGGCCACGCGGGGATTCCGCTTTCCGAGCTACGGCGGCGGCGCGGCTGGCGGTTTCGGCGGCTCCTTCTTCGGCCAGCTCTGGGGCACGCTGCCGGGCAGCCAGGTCAATTACGCGCGGATGGTCGGGGATCCGGCCGCGAGCGGCGTGGTGAGCATCGGCCTGAACTGGATCGCGGATCAGTTTCCCGAGCCGGAGATGGGCGTGGTGCGCAAAAGCCGGCGCGGCGAGGAGGTGGTCCAGCCGAACCACCCGCTGACGCGGCTCCTGCAGCGGCCGAACCCGTACTACACCTACAAGAACCTCTGGGCGGCCACGGTCGCGAGCCGGGCGATCAGCGGGGACGAGTTCTGGATAAAGTTCCGCGGGATGGGCGGCGCCGGCGCTCCGCAGCAGCTCTGGTTCGTGCCGTGGTGGATGATGCGCCCCCGGTGGAGCGCCGACGGGAACTCGTTTCTCGACGGCTATGACTACCTGGTCGACGGCCAGGTCTACGAGCTGGCCCCGGAGGATGTGGTCCACTTCCGCAGTGGGATCGATCCCCTGACCCGGCGCGGGGTGAGCCGGCTCTATCCGGTGCTGCGCTCCGTGGCCGCCCTGAACGAGGTCGAGGCGTACAACGCGGCGCTGATGCGCAACATGGGCATCCCGGGCGTGATCATCTCGCCGAAGGGCGACCGGCCGTACGTCACGCAGACCCAGAGCTCCGATTTCTCCCGCTTCTGGCGGGAGATGACCACCGGGGACAAACGCGGCCTGCCAGTCATCCCGACGGTCCCGGTGGACGTGGCGAAGCTCGGCCTCACGCCCGAGGAGATGGCGCTCGAAAAGATCGTCCAATTGCCG
>CAYQDT010000315.1:0-5359 GCA_964416225.1 uncultured bacterium | reverse complement strand
GTGGCGACGGGCCGGTCATTCTCGTAGCGGCAGGTGACCGTTCCCTCCACTTCCAGCCGCCGGACGTCTCGCGTGACGAAGACGGCGTCGGCGCGGTCCACCCGCTCACCGAGGAGGACCCGGCGGAAGATATTCATCAGGTGGATCAAGCGGTCCGGATGTACGATCTCCTGGATGTGGAGACCCTCGAGCTCCGCGTCCGTGTAGCCCAGGGTCTCCTTCCAGGCGCGGTTCACATACTGGATCCGGCCGTCCACGCCAATGCTCTGGATCAGGTCGCTGGAGTTCTCGAAGAGGTCGCGGTACCGCTCCTCGCTCTGCCGGAGCTCCGCCTCCGCGCGCTTCCGCTCCGTGATGTCCTGGATCTGACTCACGAAGTACAGCGGATCCCCGGTTTCGGAGCGGACCAGCGAGACGCTCAACAGGATCGGCACCGCGTGGCCATCCCGGTGGAGGTACCGCTTCTCCATTTGATAGCTGCGGATCTCCCCGCGGAGCATCTGCTCGACGAACGCCAGGTCCGCGCCCAGGTCGTCCGGGTGGGTGATCGCCTGGAAGCTGGTGGTGAGCAGCTCCGCGTCCGAGTAGCCGACGATCTCGCAGAGGGCCCGGTTCACCTGGAGCCAGTGGCCGTCCGTGGCAACCAGGGCTATCCCGATCGGCGCGTCATCGAACGAGCTGCGGAAGCGCTCTTCGCTCTCCCGCAGGGCCGCCTCGCTCTGCTTGCGCCGCGTGATGTCCTCCACCACATATGCGTACCGGGGATATGTGCTGGAGCTCTCCCGGACCGGGCACACCGTCGCGGCAAACCAGCGGTGGCCGCCGAGGGTCCGGTGCCGGTATTCAAAGCGCACCGGCTGGCCCGTCGCACCGCTCTCGCGGTATTTGCCCATCCAGAACCGGATATCGCGGCGGGGAAGACGGAGGTCCGTGGCGCGCCGGCCGCGCATCGCCTCCGGCGAGAGCCCGTAGATGCGCTCGGTAGCCGGGTTGGTGGAGAGGTAGACAATATCGTCCTCCCGCAGTTCCACGATGCCCATCAGGAGGTCGGAGCTGTCATAGAAGCTGCGCAGCATTCCGGCGCTCTCGCGGAGCGCTGCCTCGGACTGTGCCCGCTCGATCACCCGGCCCATCTGGGTGCCGATTTGCTCCATCACGTGGGTCACTCGTTCATGCGGCGGACTGGAAGAGGAGCTGAAGAACTCCAGCACGGCCGCGATCCGGCTGCCGACGAGCACCGGAATCGCGTAGCCTCCGTGAAGGCCGGAATCGAGAAGCACCTCCCGCCGGATGCTCCATGGCGCCTCCCCGATGTCGGCGGACCACTCCGGCCGGCCGCTGGCAAGCACCCGTCCCGGAAGACCCACGCCACCTGCAAACCGGATCCCTCGGGTTGCCTCCCGGAACTTTGCAAAGCGCTCGGGATCGCGCAGGTGCCAGACGTCGCCCGAGATCAGCGCGTTCGGGTCGTCCGGAGCGGTGAAGCAGGCATGGCCCACCATCCAGCCCGTCAGGGCGCAGACCCGGTCCAGGCAGACCTGAATCGCCTCATCCACGCTGGAAGCCTGGTTGGCCGCAACGGCGATTTGCTGCAGGAGCTCCACAAAAGCCGTCTCCCGCTGGCGCTCCGCGTCCGCGACGCGGTAGGCATCCAGGGCTCGGTGCAGCTCGCGCAGGCGGCGGTCCAGCTCCATCCGGGTGATCGCCTGGTGTGCGAGGATCCGGAGCGCCTCCCGCTGCCCTTCGGTCAATTCCCGCGGCTTCTGATCGATCACGCAGAGCGTGCCGAGCGCAAAGCCGTCGGGCGTGCGGAGCGGCGCGCCCGCGTAGAAGCGGATGCGCGGCCCGTCCGTCACCAGCGGGCTGTCCGCGAACCGGGGATCTTCCAGGGTATCGGGGACGATGAAGAGGCCGTTCTGAAGGATGGCATGTCCGCAAAAGGAGAGGTCGCGGTGGGTCTCGGTCACCTCCAGTCCCGCATGCGACTTGAACCACTGGCGCGCGGAGTCGACCAGGCTAATGACCGCGATCGGCACCTCGCAGATCTGTGCGGCGAGGCGCGTGATCTCGTCATAGGCCGGGTCGGACGGCGTGTCGAGCAGCTGATAGCGGTGGAGCGCGGCAAGACGCGCCGGCTCGTCCGGCGGGATGGAAGCGATGACCAAAGAGGAGACCTCAAACGGCGGCGCCGGCGCTGGCTCAAGGGACAACGGAAGGCGGGTTCGGATTGCACGGCGGCCCGACTCCCGGTCATGGCCCCGCCCGCGAGCCGGCGGCCCTTCCGGCCCCTGCGCGTGCGCTCCCTCCAGGGTCCGAATTCGGTTGTTCCGGACCGAGTACTTACCTTACTTTCGGCGGGAGCCGGCCCGGAGTCAACCGGAGCTTGGGAGCGGAGGGCGGTGCTCCGGCTTGGATCCCATCCCTCGAAGACCCGTTGGGCGCTCGAATCCGGCGGCCGGCGGGGGTGCCCGCCGCTCGCCCGGTGCCAGGCACCCGGACCTCGGCGCGCCGGCGGGGCGAAGGCCTGCGGATCCGACACCATGTTAATGTATACGGGCGCGATCACCCGCCGGCATGGGCCCGCAGCGGCGACGGACTCTCCGGCAGCGGCTGCGAGCCGGGCGACGGCGATCGCGCTCCGGCGACCATGCGGCGCGGAGTGCCGGCTGCCCGGCAGGGACCGGTCTCGGAGGACGGAACGGAACGATGGCGCGGAAAAAACTGGTGATCCTGGACGGGAGCAGTCTCATCTACCGTGCGTTCTTCGCCCTGCCGCCGCTCACCACGGCGGATGGCACCCCGACGAACGCGGTCTACGGCTACACCACCATGCTGCTCAAGATCATGGAGGACGAGCGCCCGGACGTGCTCCTGCTTGCCCTGGAGGGTGGCCGGACCTTTCGCCACGCGGAATTCGCCGATTACAAGGCGCACCGGCCGCGCACTCCGGACGATCTGGCGGTCCAGACGCCCATCGCGCGCGCGGTGACGGAGGCTTTTCGGGTCCCGATCCTGCAGCACACCGGCTACGAGGCGGATGACGTGATCGGCACGATCAGCTGCCGGGGCCGGGCGGCGGGGTACGACGTCCTGGTGGTGACCGGGGACCTGGACGCCCTCCAGCTGGTGAACGAGCACGTCCGGGTCCTGGTGAACCGGCGCGGGGTCACGGACGCCACCCTGTATGACGTTCCGGCGGTGGAGGAGCGGTTCGGCCTCCCTCCGGCTCTCCTCCCGGACTTCAAGGCGCTCAAGGGAGACAGCTCGGACAACATCCCGGGCATCCCGGGAATCGGGGACAAGACCGCCACCTCCCTGCTGTGCGAGTACGGCTCGCTGGAAAACCTCCTCGCCCACGCCGAGGAAGTCAAATCCGCCCGGGTGCGGACGAACCTGGTCGAGGGCCGGCAGAGCGCGGCGCTCTACAAGCAGCTCGCCACCATTGTGACCGACCTCCCCCTCGAGACGCCCTGGGAGCGGTGGGCGTACGCCGGGCCCGACCTCCCCCGCGTGCGCGCGTTGTTCGAGCGTCTGGAGTTCCGGACGCTCGGCCGCCGGCTGCCGGAGCCGCAACCGGACTGGATGACGCTGGAGCCCGCCTCCGGCCCGGAGATCCCGTGGCGGAAGCTGGAGAGTGACGCGGAGATCCGGGAATGGGCCGACCGCGCGCGCCGGGCCGGCGGAGTCGCGGTTCGCTCCCTCCAGGCCGGCGGCGAAGGCCGCGGGCACCTCCTCCGCGCTCTCGCGCTTTGTTCCGCGGGCGAGACGGTGCTCCTCGGCGGCGTGACCGAGAGTGACGGCGGGCTGTTTGCGTCGGGCGACGCGGGCTGGACGCCCCCGGCTCCCATCCGGGAGCTGCTGGCCGACGGGAGCGTGCTGCTGGTGGCCCATGACCTGAAGCGGGAGCTGCACGCGCTGGGCGAGGGCGATGAGCTGCCGGCGGCACGCTGCGGCTTCGACACGCTCCTCGCCGCGTACGTGTTGAATCCCGGCCGCTCGAGCTATCGGCTGGAGGACCTCTCTCGGGAATTCCTGGGCCGGAGCATCGGGACCGGAGAGGAGCTGGAGGTGCTGGCGCGGGAAGCGCGGGCAGCGTGGGACCTGTGGGAGCCGCTGCACGCTCGCCTGAAGGCGGATGAGCTGGACGAAGTCTTCCACCGCCTGGAGCTGCCGCTGATCCCCATCCTGGCGCGGATGGAGACGCTCGGGGTGGGTGTGGACTGCGCCGCCCTCCGGGAGCTCTCCACCCGGCTGGCCAGGCGGGTGGCGGAGCTGGAAGCGCGGGCGCACGAGCTCGCCGGCCGCCCCTTCAACGTCGGCTCGCCGAAGCAGCTCCAGGAGATCCTCTTCACGGAGCTCGGGCTTCCGGCCACCAAGAAGACGAAAACCGGCTACTCCACGGATTCCGACGTGCTTCAGGACCTGGCCGTGGTCCACCCGCTCCCCGCCATCATCCTGGAGTACCGGGAAGTGGCCAAGCTGAAGTCCACCTATGCCGACGCGCTCCAGAACCTGGTCGATCCGCGGGACGGACGGGTGCACACCCACCTGAACCAGACGGTTGCAGCGACGGGACGGCTCTCCAGCAGCGACCCGAACCTCCAGAACATACCGGTGCGCACGGAAGTCGGACGCGAGATCCGCTCCACGTTCGTGCCCGCGGCGGGGATGAAGCTGATGTCCGCCGATTACAGCCAGATCGAGCTGCGGATCATGGCCCACGTCTGCAAAGATCCGGAGCTGGTGCGTGCCTTCCAGGAGGAGCGGGACGTGCACACCACCACCGCCGCCCGGGTGTTCGACGTTCAGCCGGCCCAGGTTACGGCGGACCAGCGCCGCCGCGCCAAAACCGTCAACTTCGCCGTGCTGTACGGTCAGAAGGAGTTCGGTCTCTCTCGCCAGCTTCGGATCAGCGTGCGGGAAGCCCACGACCTGATCGAGGCGTATTTCGCCGAGTTTCCGGGAGTGCTCCACTATGTGGAGGAGACGCTCCAGCAGGCCCGCCGTAACGGATACGTGACCACGCTGCCCCCGTACCGCCGGAAGCGCTACGCCCCGGGGATCCATGCCGGTAACCGAAACGAGCGCCTGACCGCCGAGCGTGAGGCGGTGAATGCTCCGATTCAGGGCACCGCCGCCGACATCATCAAGGTGGCGATGCTGCGGGTGGACGAAGCGATGCGCCGGGAGGGATTGAAGAGCCGCATGATCCTCCAGGTTCACGACGAGCTCCTGTTCGAGACCGCTCCGGACGAAGAGGCCCACCTGCGGGAGCTGGTGCGGCGAGAGATGGAGAACGCCTATCACCTGGACGTTCCGCTCAAGGTGGAGGTCAAGACGGGGATGAACTGGCGGGACG
>CAYQDT010000314.1:0-5374 GCA_964416225.1 uncultured bacterium | reverse complement strand
GCGTGCCGCGTCGCCCGAGCGTCCCGCCCGACGGCGGGTGCCTGAACCGTCGCCTCCGAACCGCAAACCGGGCGGAAGCAGCACGTTTCAGAGCCTCTGCTGGCGTATGGTTCGCCTGCCGCCATGAACGCAGGCCTCCGGTTATCTTCAGTATGCAAGACGTCACCACGCTGCCGGGAGGCGAAGCGCTTCCGGTGGAGGCACCCCTTCGCCGCTCCCGGTCGCACCGGGCTTTCTCCCTCCGAGCGCTCAGCGGCACCATCTTCAACGCCGTGCTGGCGCTCCTCCTGTTCCAGACCTGTATCGTCCAGGGCTACCGCGTCTACGGCTGCTGCATGGAGCCGAATCTCTGGACGGGAGAGCGCCTTCTCGCGACGAAACTGGACGCACAGAAGCACCTCCACCGGGGCGATGTGGTGGTGTTCTGCCCCCCGCACCGGCCGGACACGCCGTTCATCAAGCGGATCATCGGGCTGCCGGGCGACGTCCTGGAGATCCACCGGAACCAGGTGTACATCAATCACCGGCCCATCTCCGAGCCGTACCTCCACCGGGAATGGCACGACGAGCGACCCGCCGAGCGGGTCCCCGCGAATGACGTCTTCGTGATGGGGGACAACCGGGACAACAGCAACGACAGCCGCTCCTGGGGCGACCTGCCGATCGACCACATCCAGGCAAAAGCCTGGGTGCGCTACTGGCCGCCGGACCGGATGGGGTGGATCCGCTGATCGGGGAGCGATGCCGCCGGATGCGGAGCCCCGGCGGAGCGCCGGGGCCGTTCCACTTCGCGGCGTGAGCCGGAGCCCCTTCCGGTGAAACAGGTAGCGCCGTTGCGGTCTCCGCCCCCAGCCGTCCGGCAGCGCCTTACCGCTCCCCCGGCGTGAGACGACCACCGCGCACCTTTCCCGGAAGCACCACTCGTGTGCCGCCGGTTCAGCCCGCGGATGCGTGTTTCCGAGCCCGCCGAACGTGCACCGGGATGGCTGCCCCTACGATTTTCCCGCTCCCTTTGCCGCTTCCTTTGCCGCTTCCGAAAAGCGTGCGCGGAGCGCGGCGGCGCTTCGCGGCTGCAGCAGGTACCGGTCGATGAACAGCCCGAGCTGACTCTCCGAAGAGAGGTTCTGCAGGCGCCCGCGCTCGCGATCGCGCGCCAGTTGCGCGGCAACCGCACCACCCTGCTGCTTCCACGCGGCGGGAGACATCCCCCGAACCTGATCCAGCAGCATCGTGATCTGCGCCACCCGGGCCTGTGCCGCCGGATCCGTGATGGGCGGCAGGCCGGGACCTCCGCCGGGGCCGGCTCCCGCACCAAAGGCGCCCGGACCGCCAGGGCCGCCCAGGCCGCCCTGCTGCCGTCGCTGCTGGAAAAAGCCCCGCATCTGCTGGGGGTTGAACGCGTCGGCCAGCTGGCGTGCCATGAAGTCTCGCTGCCGGACATAGGCATCCGGGTTGGCCTGCCGCAGTCTTTCCAGCTCCTGGAGGACGTCACCCGCGGCTCCCTGACCGCTTCGGCCGCCGGTGGTCATCCGGGCCTCGAGCTCCGCTTCCGACACGAGCGCCGCCAGGGCCCGCGCCTGATCCGGGGTGAGACTCTTGCCCAACACCTGGAGGAGCTGCTCGCGAGCCTGACGGCGCTCGTCCGCCAGCCGAGCCTGGTATTCCCGCAGGCCGCGGAGGTATTCACTCTCGGCGGGGACTTCCCGCTCGGGGTCGGCCTGCACCTGCGGGATGGCCTGCCGAAGCGAGGCCGCGCTGCCGGAGAATCCGGTCGCGCCCGCATCCTCGGTCACCCGGCGCCGGGCGTCCCAGACGTCCAGGATCGGCAGCAGCGCGGCCGCCTGCTCTGAGGTGAGCGAGACACGGTTGACCGCCCGCAGAAACCGGGCTTCGTCGGCCAGGCCGCGAACCTCGGCGGCGGCATCGCGGGCGGACGCCGCACCGGCAGGCGGCGGGGCGACGGCTCGCGGCGTTGCGGCCGGGACCTGCTGGGCGGCGGCGGGAACGGCAGCGAGGGAGAGCAGCCAGAGGGAGCGGGTGACGCGGCGCATCGGGTCCTCCTTCAGGAAACGTCCTGGCCGGCACGACGGCGCACGGCGCGCACCGCCGCCGGCTGCAGGAGGTGACGGTCGATCAACTCACGGAGCTGCCGGTCCGGATCCGCCTGCGGGCCTCCCGACTGCTGGGTCCGCCCGCCGCCCCGGTTCTGGTTCTGGTTCCGGAATTCGTCCGCAAGCTGGGACTTGGTGCGGGCATAGACGTCCGGGTCCATGTTGCGGATCCGCTCCGCGAAGGCCATGAAACCGGTACCGCGCTGGGCTCGCCCCGGGTTGTTGCCGGAGATGCGGGCGTTGAAGCGGTCTCGCATCGCCTGCCACTGGTCTTCCGGCATGGCGCGGAGACGGTCCATCATTGCCTCCGGCCCGAAGCCGCCTCCCGGACCTCCCGGGCGGCCGTTGAACCCCCCGGGCCCGGCGCCGGCGGCGAACTGCTCGGTGCGGTCCTGCTGGGAGATGGCGGGCAGCGCGGCCCCCAGCGCGGCGAGCTGCTCCTGGGTCAGGGTGCGCAGCAGCGCCGCGCGGACCAGCGCAATCAGCTCCGCTCGGACGCCCTGCCGCCGGGTGGAGTTGGCCTGCTCCACCTCCGCGAGCTGTTGCTCGAAGCGGGCGGCCGGCTCCGCCCCGCCGGCCGCCTGGTCGCGGGACTTCTCCGCCGCGCCTTTCAGGCGCGCGAGAGCGGCGGCTTCCTTCTCGTCCAGGTCCTTGAGCCGCTCCTGCGCCTGGGCCAGGACCGGCGCGAGCCGGGCCGCCTGATCCCGGCTGACGTGCAGCCGGGCAAACAGACGGGTCAGCGTCAGCTCCTGCTCCGCGTCGTGAGCGTCACGCGCGGCGGCGGGCGGCTCGGCAGCTCTGCCTCCCTGGGCCAACACGGGCGCGGAGAGACACAACAGCATCGCCGCAATGAGGGTTCTGGAAGATGGCTTCATCCGAGCCTCCCGAAGTCGTTGGATTTCGAGAAGAATACGGCGCCCGGATGAAGAATCAGTGAAGCCCCGCGAACCGGAGCGCAATCCCGCTCACGGTCCTTGCGCGTCTCCCGCTTCCGCGCCACGGGCGTCGCCCGGTCCACCCACGCGCCCGGACGGAGCGGGAGGATCTGCGTCCCGGATCGTGATCTCCAGGCCGTTCAGGGGCGCGGTCAGGTACAGCACCAGCGCCGGCCGGCCCTCCGGCCGGTGCTCGATTGCCGCCTGCCAATAATCGGAGCGGCCCCGGCCCTTCCGGCGGGCGAACCAGGCAAAGTCCTCCGCGCCCCAGCCGGTCACTCCAATCCCGAAGCGATCGACGACCGGTTCGAGGAGCAGCCGTCCCTGGAGGAGCAGGGTCGCGGCGGGCACCTCCACCCGCGGGCTGGCGTCGACCCCGATGCGGAACCGGACGCACACGTCCGCGCCGGCCCGTTCCCGCAGGCGGCGGAACAGCGCGGGATCGTCGGAGGGGAAGCGCTGCCAGCCGTTCATGCCATTCGCAGGGAGATGAAGTGGCCGGAGCCGTTCCGGCCGGGGGATCCCGGCACGCCGGCTACCAGTCCGGGCCGAGCGCGGCCTCCGCCAGGTGTGGAGCGCTGGGCGGGACCACCTCGATCGGAACCCCCAGCACCTCGCTCAACTGGCCGAGCGTCCAGTCATCCATGAAGTAGTCGTCCCGCACCGCCACGCTCGGAACGAGGACCACGTCCCCCAGGTCCCGCCCGCCGAGCTGCGCGGCGATATCCCCGCCGGTGATCAGCCCGGCCACGGTGACCGTGGGACCGAAAAAGTCGTTGCGAACCGGGGCGACGGTCACCTCCAGGTTCTCCACGCGGGAGAGGCGCTCCGCGAGCGGCTGGAGCACGGGCGCGGCGAGCGTCCCGGTAACGACGGTCACCTGCCGGCGTTTGCCGACCCGGGCGGGGATCTTCCGCTCGACACGCCGCCATTGGGCCTGCAGCCGGGGGATCATCCCCACGCCATTCTCGAACTGCGGGAAGTCCTCGTAAGTCCGCGTACCGGGGAGCGGCTCACCGGCCAGCAGGTACATCTCGTCGGAAGGGTAGACGAAGCGGGTCCCGAGCTCCGCGCGGAAGCGGCGGTGCCAGGCTCGGGTCTTCCGGATCACCTCTTTCGCCTCGGCAGAGAGAAGCGTGCGCAGCACCGGCAGGTTGCCGCGCTGGGTGGTGAGCCCCACCGGAACGATCGCCAGCGTCTTGCAGCCCCGCCGGTAGAGCGCCGCCATTTCCTCCACCGTGCGATCCAGGATGGCCCCGTCATTGATGCCCGGAGTGAGGACTACCTGCCCGTGGATCTCGATCCCGTGAAGAAACAGCCGGTCCAGGTGCTCCATCAGCTTCGCGCCGTTCGGGTTGCGGAGCATCGCAACCCGGGCCTCCGGGTCGGTGGCGTGGATGCTGACGTACAGCGGGCTAAGGTGGTACTTGAAGATCCGCTCCCAGCACGCTTCCGTCAGGTTCGTGAGGGTGATGAAGTCACCATGGAGGAACGAGAGCCGATAATCGTCGTCTTTGATATAGACGGACTTCCGCATCCGGCGGCGGTTCTGGTAAACGAAGCAGAAGTCGCAGTTGTTGCTGCAGATCCGAATCCCATCGAACACGTCCGCCCGGAAGGTGACTCCCAGCGTCTCGTCGGTCTCCTTCTCCACCACCACCGCGTACTGGTCCTCCGCCCGGCCCCCCGGGCGAACGGTCACCTCCACCTCTTCGTCGGTGATGAGGAAGCGGTAGTCGATCACATCCTCCATCCGCTCGCCGTTGATGGTCCAGATCTCGTCGCCGGGACCGATCCCGATCTCCGCCGCGATGGAGTCCGGCTCGACCTTCTCGACGATGGCGTGCGGCTCCGGCGGCCGGTAAGGATTGATCGGCCGGGGGAAAGCCGGCGGCTTCGATTGAATGACGGCAAGCGACATAGTAGACCCGGTAGTTGGGAGAGTCTTTACGGAAACATGCGGGGGCGATCGGACGCCTGATTGTACTCCCGATCTATAATTGCATCATTGCAGGAGAGAACCGGCGCCGCCATCCCCGCTGGCTATTCTAACGGGCTGGACCCGTGCAGTGCTATCGCACCGCCCGGATCGCGCCGATTTCCACTTGCGCTGTTCCTCGCTGTGCTCACCCCAGTGTTCGTCGCTGTTTCCATCGCTGGTTTCATCGCTGCCCGCGCCGCGGACCCATCCGGGCACCAGCCGTCCCTTGGAAATAAGGTCGATTTCCGCCAATTCTTCCGCCATGCGGAGCGGATTTCTCAGCGTCGGCAGCGGATTGCCCAGCAGCACGATACGCACTTTCTTGGTGATTCGCGCGAGGATCGCGG
>CAYQDT010000313.1:0-5386 GCA_964416225.1 uncultured bacterium | reverse complement strand
CCCCGCCGATCCCCACGAACCAAGCGGGCGTCCAATCCTCCAGCCGCCGCCAGGCGGCACCGCCCTCCGGATGTGCAAAGAGTGTGGCGGCGGGGGCACCGCCCGCATTCCGCACCCCGATCGCGCCGCCGTCGGCGTGGGCGAAGACGGTTGCCACGAACTCGCCTTCCGGGTTGCACACGCCGATGCCGCCGCCATTCGCCTGACCGGACAGGACGGCAACCGGCTTGCCCGCGGCGTTCAACAGGCGAAGGCTCGGCCCATGTTCGTCAGCGGTTACTTCGAGGAGCGTGCGTCCGTGAGCGTCCGCGATCTGGAACGGCGTGTCCTGTTGCGTCTGGACGGAGCTCAACGGCCGCGAGGGCTCGCGCGTGCTTAGCCGGCGGATGCTCTCCTCGATCCGCGCGATCCGCTCCTCCCACTCCGCCAGCCGGAATTCCAGCGCGCCGGCGTCCTCGCGCGGCGCGTCCAGCTCAACCGTCTCGCTGCCGGCAGCGGCAGTCGGCTGCGTCAGGGATAGGCGGCGGTGCGGTTTAGCGGTGGACACGATTTAAAACCTCCTCGGCAAGTGCGAGATATTCGGCGGCGGCGGTGCCGGTCGGCTCGAGTGCGACCGCCGGTATTCCCGCCTGGGCACTGTACTCGTGCGCGATGCGTCGCCCGATCGTCGTGGTCATCACGAGCGGGCCAAGCTGCTCCCGGAGTTCCGCCTCGGCACGCCGCCCGGCGATGGTACGGTTATCCGCCAGCGTCAGAAATACGCCGCCAATGACCAGCCCTGGGTTGATCCCCTCGCGAATCTCGTCCACTGTCGCCAGGAGGTCCCGAAGGCCGGCGGTTCCAAGCAGGGTCGGGGTCACCGGGACAAACACGGACTCGGCAGCGGTGAGGCAGTTGATGGTCAGCAGTCCGAGGCTCGGCGGGGAGTCGAGCACGGCGAGATCGAACCGGTCCGCCAGCTGTTTCAGCGTGCGTGCCAGAAAGCGCTCGCGGCCCACCCGGGGCGCCAGGTCGAACTCGACATCGGCGAGTAGGCGCGTTGCGGGGCAGAGCTCCAGGCCCGGTACCTGTGTCGCGCGGAGAGGCACCGGCTGCCCGGAGACCATTGCGTCTCCGATAGTGGCGGTGACCTCCAGCGGATCGATTCCGAGCGCCAGCGTCAGGGATCCCTGGGGATCACAGTCGACCGCGAGCACACGATGCCCGGCAGCGGCGAGCGCCGCAGCCAGATTGGCGACGCTGGTGGTTTTTCCGACGCCGCCCTTTTGCTGGGCTACGGCAATCGTCTTCACTCTTATCCAGTTCCTGACGAAGCGCGCCGGACCGGCAACGGGAAGACCGGAAGGGCGAGATGAACCGAGGGTGCCCGGGATCGCGCGCCGGGAGCTCCGGCGCGAAGGCGGCTGCGGCGAAAGGTCTCCGCGCTCCGCCACCCAAGGCTAATGTCGGCTGCTTCCGTGAAAGGCGCTAGGCGATCGCTTCGCGGCAGGGAGCCGACCCGCCGCCTCCCCGCCCTTGGAACTCGGGCGGGATGGACGGTGCCGTACGGTTCAGATACCCTGCGGTCCGGTCTCGTCGGGCGGAACCCGGCGCTCCGCTCCGCCTAGGAAACCGTCACGTGCATGACGGCCCGCTGCGCGACGAGCGCGCGCTGCATGCGGCGGTTGGTGGCGTCCAGCACCGCGTTGATATAGGTCCGGCAGACGTCTCCGAGTACCGGCGCCGTCCCGATGAGGCGCTCGGTGGCGCCGTCGTCCCGGACGAGGAGGATGGTGGCGCCGACGCACAGCAGCCCGCGGGGCGTGGTGTACTCGTAGGTCTCCTCGACCTGGATATCCACGGCGGTCCGGGCATAGGCGCGCAGGCACTGTGCCGTGGCGGCGGCCACCGCGCGGGGAAGGCCATTCGCGGCGGCGCGACAGGTCCGGGCGACAAGCTCATGCCCGGAGCCGAGGCGAACGGTTACCTCCACCTCGCCATTGTTTTCCACCACGGAATAGCCGTCCACCAGGGGCCGCAGCGAGCCGGACACGGGAACCGGTGCCGTCTCGATCCGCTCCACGTGCTCCCAGCCCGGGGTCATCGCCACGTTCTTGGTGGAGGAGATGCCCTCCGACAGCTCCTTGGCGGCGGTAGAGGCGGCACTCGCCCGCGTGATCAGGTCATCGAGCGTCGCGTCCGGGTGGGTGCCGGGCCGGATCTGGCTTCGCCGCCCGCCGGACACCCCGATCGCCACCCGCAGTCCGACGGGCTTCCCCTGCAGCTCAACGGCCGCGATTCGATCGCGGCATTCGGAGGCCAGCTCCTCCGCCTCCTCCAGGGAGCGGATGGTGCCGATGGCAAACTCGTCTCCGCCATACCGGCAGATGAAGTCCCGGCGCCGGTCCACCACGTCCCGAAGCACCGTTCCGACGCTCTGCAGCACCCGGTCTCCGTAAACGTGCCCGCTGGTCTTGTTGAGCTGACCGAAGTTGTTGAGATCGAGGAAGAGGACGGCGACTTCCTTCCCCGCTGCCAGGTGGTTGGACAGCCAGCGGCGCAGGCGATGCTGGACAGGGAGACCCGTCAGCCCGTCGTTGGGCTCGCCCCATGCGCAGAGCAGGTCGCGCTCGGAGAGAACGCCCACCAGCCGGCCCTGGTCGACGACCGGCGCCAGGCGCAGCTTGTGCGTGCGGAGCAGCTTGGCCGCCTCGCCGAGGGTGGTCAGCGGCTCCAGCAGGAAGGGAGGGGGCTCCATCGCCTCCTGCACGGACACCTCTCCTTCGTAGAGGGAGAGCGTGAGAGCGTCGACCAGTCCCACCACGGCGTCGTCCCGCAATACCAGGACCAGTTCCGCCGGGTGGTCGCGGAGGTTTTCCACCGCGTCTCGCACGGTGGCCGCGTGCGGCACGGATACGCACGCATAGGACATTACGTCTCGGACCAGCAGCATTCTTTTGGTTCCAGGGAAGTTGAGCCTTTGTTTGCGTTCACTAATCGTCTTGCTTGTTTGGTTATCTATCGATCACTTGCTTCAATCAGCCACCAGGCTGAGGAACGCCCCGCCGATCTCAGAGTCGAACTGGGTGCCCATCCCGGCCGCGAGGACCTCACGGGCAGCGCTCTCCGGCATGGCCGACCGATATGACCGGTTGCTGATCATCGCTTCGTAGGCATCGACAATACTCAACAACCGGGAGAAGGGCGGGATTGCATCGCCCGCAATTCCGTCAGGATAGCCCGCTCCATCCACTCGCTCGTGGTGGTGGCGGATAATCGTCGCCACGCCGCGAAGCGCCTCGACTTCCGACACAATCTCCGCACCGTACACCGGATGCCGCCGCATGATCGCCCACTCGTCGTCGGTGAGCTTCCCGGGCTTGGAGAGAATCTCCGCCGGGACGTGCAGCTTGCCGATGTCGTGCAGCAGGCCCGCGAGTCCCAGAAGGTCCAGCTCCGCCTTTGCGAGCCCCAGCTTTGTCCCCAGTTTCCGCGCCCATTCGCACACTCTGCGCGAGTGCTCGCCGTTGTAAGGATCCCGCGAGTCGAGCGCAGTCACGAGCGCTCGCAGGGTCGCCGTAAGGACCTCATCGTCCAAGAGCGGCACCGGTGCCGCGGCCGCAGCTTCGGCACTTACATCTTGCCCGTCCCGCCAACGAATCAGCGGCGCCAGTCGGGTCACGTCGGCGCACTCCGAAAGGAACACGAACGGAATGGAAGGACGTGCGCGCTCCAGCGTCTCCAGAATCTCAAGGCGGTGCCGCTCCGCAACCCGATCCCCGAAGAGCACCAGCGAGGGTGGGCCGAGGGCCAGCAGGCTTCGCGCCTGCGCCACTGAGGCCGCCATGTGGATCGGGCAATTATCGGGGAGCGCGTCGCGCAGCGATCGCAGATCTTCTCCACTCGGACCTTGAATATACACTATCCCACACTGGCGATGGCCGCGTCCCACTTTCCCCACCTCTCGAACGACCTATTCACTTTTGTCGGACTGGTACAGTTTTCGGTCATTGGTTCGGGGCGGACCACGTCTCTTTCGTACTTCCCGTTTCAGTTAAGGAGATGCAGGGTTCCGCCCCTTTGAGCAACTTGTCTCGCGGCCAACCAAGCCCCGCTGCTCCCACTCCGGGAGAGCGCCGGTCCGGACGATCGACGAGGGAGCCGGGGAGAGCACGGAGCGAGCGGGACGGGGCGACGGAAGAGTGATTCAGTAAGCCGCACGACGCAGTATCGAGGCGCGCCAGGGTCGGATGGACAGCCTGCGGGTACATTCAATGGTGCCGGGTGATCGGGCGGCGCGTAGTCGCCGGATGCGGCAGCGGTCGGTCACCGTCATCATCCGGTTACTCAAACACCAGTGTCCGGCGTCCGACGACCAGCACCCGGTCCTCCAGCACCAGGTTCAGCGCGCGGGCAAGCACCGACCGTTCGATGTCGCGTCCGGAGCGGGCCATGTTAGCAGCGTCCTGCGTGTGCGACACCGGGATGACCGATTGGGCGATGATCGGTCCCTCGTCGAGCTCCTCATTCACGTAGTGAGCCGTGGCACCGATGATCTTTACCCCCCGCTCGTACGCCTGGCGATACGGGTTGCTGCCGACAAACGCGGGAAGGAACGAATGGTGAATGTTCAGGATCCGGTTGGGGAAGCGCGCGACGAAATCCGGGCTCAGGACGCGCATATACTTCGCCAGCACCAGGTAATCCGGCCGGTAGGGCTCCGTCGCGGCGAGGAGGGCCTGCTCATGCTCGCCACGCGTGCACTGGTCGGCCGGAATGTGGTGGAAGGGGATTTCGAAACGCTCGACCAGGCGGCGCAGCACGTCGTACTGGCTCACCACCGCCAGCACCCGCGCCCGCAACTCGCCCGCGTCGTGGCGGAGCAGCAGATCGCCGAGGCAATGCGGCTCCCGCGTCGCGTACAGCACCAGCCGCCGCGGCGACCGGTCCCGCAGCTCGATGGACGCTCCCTCCGGAAGGCTCTGCCGGAGGCAGTCCAGCAGGCGCTCCGGATCGACATCCCCTTCCAGATCCGTGCGCATGAAAAAAGTGGCTGAGCGCCGGTCGACGTATTCGTCATTCTCCACGACGTTCAGTGAGTGACGAAGCAGGCAGCCGGTGACCCGGTTGACCAGGCCTCTTTCATCAGCGCAGGAGATCAGCAGAACGTGGTTCGTCATCAGCGGGTGAACCGGGCAGTGGGAGGCAGCAGGAGGCAGCACGGAGTCGCAGGAAGCAATTGGACGCAGCGGTCCGAAGCCGGCGAAGCCCCGAAAACCCGGATTGGCCCGGATGGCGCAGGAGCCGCGCGGTACGACGGGTTAAGATAACGCGTATGCACGCTCCTAACTTACTTTCGACCGTTCTCCGCCGCCTGGGTGTCACTGCGGCCGTCCTGGCCACGCTC